>NZ_JBFUKF010000454.1:0-3855 GCF_056400985.1 Mucilaginibacter sp. P4_G9
CAATAGCTATACGAATGGGCTGTTGATTTCGCGACAATTTTCTTTTTAATGGTTCATAGTTAATACAACAATTGTCCTTCTGCTTATCGAAAGAAACGATGCCTTGATATATGTGGCCTTGGGAAACTTATACATCAAAGCATCATATCAACTTAATAATCGGCAAATTATCCTCGATTTCATTTGTTGGCTGTTTCATCAAGATCTAAGATGATGGTATTTAATTGCGGACTTATTCTTAATACCGATCCGTTATTTGGCCTTGTAAAAGACCCTTTGCCGGCTTTAACTGAATAGTTCATATCCTCAAACCGGCAATCTATGCTTTTATTTTTCACCCCGGTAAATGGTAACTTAATCCCATTTGCAGTATTCAGATCAAAAAACCAGGTAACGGCCTTAGCAGTTATCAACTTAATTTTAATTTGTTTCTCACTCAAATTCACTTCAAACATTCCTTCAATTGATGTTAAAGGCCAGGTAATGCGCATTGTTGACGGTCCGGTTTTGATAAATTTCGGATCTTTCCCCTGAAGTAATATTTCTTTTCCGTTAACTATTGCTTTTAGTCTTAAACCGGCAATCTGGTCTTTTGTGCTCCATATATATCCATCTACAACAGGCAATGTGAAAAACGTGCATTCATTTGACGTGGCTACCTGTGTTTCATAAACAGATGGAAATTTCTCATTAAATAAGTGAATGTCACGTATCCTCAGCGTACCTTGCTCCCATAGCATGTTAACCCTGTAAAAACGACTGTTGAACCATACAGTTTTAAGGTCGCTGCCATCAATATCTTTACTAACCGAAAAAGATGTTGAGGGTGTAACCTTGTACTTGTTTTTAAACCAACGGCCCGATGCCTCCAATGTTTCTACCCTTACCTTATGCTCATCTCTAAGTTTAGCAATTAATGGCATCTGTAGTTCAAAACCCTTCGCCATAGCGTCCCAGGTAAAAGAATTTTCCTGACCGGCCTGGGTATAACCGAACCCCAACGGGTCATCATCAGTAAATGTTTTGAAGAACCAGCTTACCCAGGTCGAATCGCCTCCCCCAAATTTATAAACAGGTTCCAGGGTAATTACCCCTTGTCGTGTGGTGCCTAATCCTGTATCATACTGCCTCACCGGATCGCTGCCAAGCATCCGGAAAATAGGTACCGGAATCTGGTTCTGCTCATGCTGTGCCGGCATATAGGAGTTGAGCTTACTTGGATAATAAGCCTGGTTCCAATAACCGCCCCATAGGGTATAGCCATCGGTTCCGTATTGGTCTTTGCAATTTGCAGAAGCTACAATATGGTATTTTTGATACATGTAATTGAGGCTATGGGCATCTATAAACCATGATGCAACTGATTTGGGATAATATCCGAAGATCTTTTTAAAATCAGTCATATAAACATCAATCAGTTTCTCCCGTTCCCGGGGAGTATAACCTGTAGAAAAACCGATATTTGCCCTCCAATCCCAGGGGTAGCGCCCTCTCCATTTCAGCCCGGCCTTTTCAACCAACGGCTGAGGAATTTCCCACCAGGCACCAATTTCGAAAGATTTTTTTGGAAGTGCCGACAATAATTTTTGATAACGGAGATCAAGCAGTGCGTCATACTGCAGCAGAAATGTCCCCCCAAGCTTATATTTTTTCATGAGCTCTACCTGTTTAACTACCGTTTGGTATAATACATCCCTGGTAATTTGCGGGTCGCGGGGTTCAAGCAGACGGATAAAATTGATAATATTGACTATCCTGGGAGATTCATCCCCCGTCTTTAATACTGGTTGTTTATCCAGGTAAAAAGAGCACAAAGTGCTGAAAACAATGAGGCAGCAAAGGATAACTAACCCTGATGTCCGGAATGTACTAATCTTCATAGGTTTATTATTGTATTTATTGTAAGGTATTAACAGTTTCCGGTAAGATCCGAAAACATTAATATTTGAATTAATACTTTTCTGCTTTTAATTGCACCTCAAGTTCCTGTTTGTAATTACGCCCAATCGGAATTACTATTCCTCCCGTTAATGTCACCTTAGTTGTATCCATACATTGAATCTTGTCTTTGGCGATGATATAGGACTTATGAATACGGATAAATCGCCCCGCCGGAAGTCGTGCGCCAACTGCCTTTAGAGAACCTTTGACGACAATTTTAGCGGTCTTGGTAAAAATCACCGAATAATCTTTTAAGCCTTCAATATGAGTAATCTCAGCGAGGTTGGTTCTAATGTTTTGCGTACCCGATTTAAAAAAAACAATTTCCTCTTCCGCTGCAGCCGTTAATCCGTTTTCAATTTGGAATTGCAGATGAGTAACCTGTTTGCGCTGCTCATACCAGTCCAAACTGAGCTTAAAGGCGGTTGTAAGCAGCAGGTACCAGCTTGTGGTAAGCAAAGTAAAAGGGAAAGCATACCAGAAACTACGATAATGTTTGGCCCCGACGACAAAACCGTATAAATAAATGTCATATAAATTTTGAAGGCTAACATATATACATAGGACTACAATCAACGCAGAAAAGTACATAAAGTAGCGTTTGTTTTTAAAAAGCCTTGGAATAAGTAGATATAGATTGAGGTAAGCCAAGGAAATGATGAGGCCAAGCCTTACTACTACGCAAACAGTAAAATGGCCAAGACCAATTTTTCGCAGGAGATATTGCCGGTCATATAAAAATATAAGCGTTATAATGACCCAAAAAAGAAGGTGTAGCAGTTTTTTTGTGTCGCGCCATTTCATAATGCAATTTCGGTATAAATARACAAACCGCGAAACTGGCAGATGAATAAGTATTTACCTTAAGAAATTAAAATATTAGTTTGATTGGATGGCATTTGCCTGGTACTGCCTTACTATTTGAGTTTTAAATATTCCATAAAACCCATCATTCCCGAAGGGTAAAGCCCCAACCAAATAATCAATAAACTAAGAACCGATAAGGTGATAATACTCACCATGTAAAAAACCGGGTTTGCTTTTTCTTCTTTGGGTTGAATACTTTTTTGTCCGGCAAACATCGTAGTTATAATCCGGAGATAATAGTACAAACCAATCACACTGCTGATAACCAGGATTAAAGCTGTTATCCAAAATCCTCSCTGGAGCCCTGCTGCCAGTATATAAAATTTCCCAACAAAGCCAACCGTAAGCGGTATTCCGGCTAAGGAAAGTAAAGCCGAACTAAATACACAGGCCAGGACAGGATTTTGCCAAAATAATGCTCTATAGCTTTCGATATCTTCGGCATCGGTTTCTTTATTTGATAAAATGGTCACGATGCCAAAAGCGGTCAGTGTGGTAATAAAATAGGCCATCAAATAAAAGCTAACCGCTTTTATACTCATCGCACTGCCAGGGATAAAAGCAACTAATAAATAACCAAGGTGTGCAATAGAAGAATAAGCCAGGATACGTTTCACATTTTTTTGTTGTACTGCAAGCAGGTTGCCCATAATCATAGAAGCAATGGCAATACAGATCAGAATAAGCATCACAACCTTGAACCTGAAGCCATCAATCATTATAAAAAAACGGAACAGCACCGCAAACACTCCGCCTTTAGAAGCGGTTGCAATAAAAGCGGTAACAGGTGCAGGTGCTCCCTCATATACATCGGCAGTCCACATATRAAAAGGGACGACTGCCAGTTTAAAACCCACTCCTACTAACATCATTCCTAAACCGGTAAGAAATAATGGCGATAATGACGGGGATGAAGCCAGGCTGCGTGCTATCATTGAAAACTCCATGCTTCCGGTTTGCAGGTAAATTAAGGCCATCCCGAAAAGGAGAAAAGCCGAAGAGAATGCCGCCAGCACAAGGTATTTAATTCCAGCTTCTATATTATGA
>NZ_JBFUKF010000455.1:0-3841 GCF_056400985.1 Mucilaginibacter sp. P4_G9
GGTATTGTTAATAATAAGGGCTTTTGCCGAATCAGCCTGCCTGATGTTGCGGCCGGCCAGCAACCTGATATGATAAACCTTAATATAGTTTTCGTCGGCATATTTTTGCTGAACATCCGTTTTCACTTCCTTCCTGCCGTCCTTATAGGTAATTTCGGTGCTGTTGGTATTGCCTGACGATGGCGCAGCGCCGCCAATGCTTATCATATCTACTTGTGGAATGCTTGCCAGTTTGTCTTTAAACACTTGTTTCAGACCGACATGTGGGTTTTTAAACGGAATGGTAATATTTACGATAGCATCTTTTTTAAAGCCGAGATCCTTATGCAAAGCATAATAAATTTGTTTGCTTACCAGTATGGTTGCCATAATGAAAAACTGGGCTATTATAAACTGCATTACCGTTAACGATTTGCGCAACACAGCATTGCGGGTTTTACTTGACCCCGACTGAGCCTGGTTTTTTAGCACCAGCACAGGTTTATAAGCAGATAGCACCAATGCCGGATAAAATCCGGAAAGTAAGGTTACTACAAAAGTGAGCGCAACCAGGAACAAAATTAAGCTGCTTTGGCGTACATAATCAATCGTGATTTCCTTTGGGACAAAATCTTTGAATAATTTAAGTATCACCGGGGCAAGGCACATGGCTATAATTACCGCGAATACCGTTACCACGAAAGTTTCGCTTAAAAACTGGCCGATAAGCTGACTGCGGCTACTGCCCATGGTTTTGCGGATACCTATTTCCTTTGCCCGTTGTGACGCCTGGGCTGTAGTGAGGTTTACAAAGTTGATGCAACCCAGCACAAGTAAAAACGCGGCAATAACCAGCAAGCCATATAATGTGGTTTTATTGGCTATGCGCCCGTTATCGAAATTACTGTAATCTTTGTTGAAATGCAGGTCATTTAATGGCTGCAGATGAAACATCTGTTTATTCCCGGCATTCTCCTTTTTGGGCGGATCATGTTTTTTGAGCAATACATTCAGCTGCTTCTCTACATTAGCGGCATTCGCGTTATCGTTAAGCTTAATAAATAACGATGATGCCGAAGTTGTGCTGCCCCATTCGGTTAATTGCAAATTCCCCTTCAGGTCGGCATTGCTCAGTCCGGTACTGTATGATATAAAATTGCGAAAGTAAAAATCTGTGTTTTGTATAGGTGTTTGTACAATGCCAGTAACTGTTGTTTTAATAGTATCAAAAATTACAGTTTTACCAAGCACTTGGTTATAAGGCACATTTGGGAAATAAATTTTAGCCTGGTCTGAAGTAATGACCAATTTATAAGGCTCTGTTAATGCGGTTGAAGGAGAACCGGCTAACCAGTTGTATTTAAATAACTTGAAATAGCGGCCATCGGCAAGCACAACATCATTCTGGTTTTTAAATTTAACCGGAACATCGGCCCCCGCTTTCGGTACAAGCACATCTGTTTGGTATAATGTAAAAAATGGCACCACATCTTTTACACCGGTAGCCTCGGACTTGACAGCACCCGGAAGCGGGCCTGCTACTCCGCTATTATAAGCCACTTCGCCCGAGAATGAATATTCAGAAACTACCCTGTATATCCTATCCCCATCCTGGTGAAACTTATCAAAATTAAAATCAAAATTTACAATAACGTAAATTACCAATGCGGCACTAATGCCAATGGATAAACCAACAATGTTAATCATTGTAAACAGCTTATGCCGACCGAAATTGCGGAAGGCGATCTTGAAGTAATTTTTTATCATCTTATTTGTTCATTAGTTCAATCGTTCATTAGTAGCATTGATCATTAGTTTTTTGCATTTGTTTTTAACACGTCAACATCAATCAAACAAGACCAATGAAACCAGTGAACAAATGAACTAATGAACAAACCTATTCGCTCCTCAAACTCTTAATCGGGTTCGCTGTTGCTGCTTTGATGGATTGAAAACCTGATGTTATCAATGCAGTTAATAGCATGCCCCCTCCGCTTAATACAAATATCCACCAGCTGATACTTGTACGATCTGCAAAGCCTTCCATCCATTTGTTCATGGCGTACCATGCCAGCGGCGTAACCAGTACAAAAGCCAACGCAATAAGCAACACCAGTTCGGTTGATAACAGGGCAACAATTTGTGAAACCGTGGCCCCCAATACTTTACGTACACCAATCTCTTTAGTACGCTGATTGGTATTATGAATGGCTAAACCCAATAAGCCAAGGCAGCTGATGAATATGGATAATCCCGTTGCCCAGGTTAGTAAGGTAGAGGTATGCTGTTCCTGATCATAAAATTTAGCAATGCTTTCATCAAAAAACCGATATTCAAAATCATCCTCGGGATAAATTTCCTTCCATGACTTCTCCATTGCAGAAATAGCTTTTTTCCAGTCACTACTACCCGATTGCGGCTTTAATGCGATATGGAATGTACCATTGTTATAATGATTAGGCTCCGTTAAAATAGCTATAGGCTTAATTGGGGCATGCAATGATTCTGCATGAAAATCGGCCACAACACCAACGATCTGCATTTTTGTATCGCCATTAAAATTATCAATGTATTTACCTACAGCATCTTGCGGGTTTTTAAAACCTATTGCACGGGTATAAGTATCATTTACCAGGAATGCTTTTGCAGTATCACCAGGCCGCAGGTTGCGACCGGCTATTAATTTGATCTTGTAAACGTTGATATAATTCTGATCGCCATATTTTTCCTTCAGCTCCATTTTTATTTCTTTTTTCCCATCACGATAAGTGGCCTCCGTTGAGTTGCTATTGTTTGATGATGGTGCATCTTTACCCATACTCACCATTTGTACCTGAGGCAGGGCATTCAGCTTATTTAAAAATACCTGGTTACGACTATCGGTACGGTTTTTCCATGGCGAGTTTATAATGAGTATAGCATCCTTTTTAAGCCCAAGATCTTTATGCATTACATAATAAATCTGTTTGCTCACCAATAAAGTAGCCATAATGAAAAACTGGGCTATAACAAACTGGGTTACGGTTAACGATTTGCGCAGCCAGGCATTACGGGTTTTGCCGCTATTGCTTGCTGATTGGTTTTTAAGTACCAATACAGGTTTATAGCCAGATAATAAAACTGCCGGATAAAAGCCCGATAAAACGCTTWCCACAATAGTTAATAAAAAAAGAAAAATGATAAGGTCCGGCTGTCCTAAAATATCCAGTTTAATTCCTCCGGGAGTAAAATCTTTAAAGAGTTTTAATATCAACGGGGCCAGCATGGTTGAAATGATTACAGCAAACAACGTGATAAAAAACGTCTCGCTTAAAAATTGGACAATCAGTTGTAAACGACTGCTTCCCATTGTTTTGCGGATCCCTATCTCCTTTGCCCTTTGCGCAGCCTGAGCAGTAGTTAGATTAACAAAATTGATACAACCCAATAATAACAAAAACAACGCTATAGCCAACAAACCATATAAGGTTGTTTTATTGGCTGTACGCCCGTTATAAAATGTTCCGTAAAGCTCATTAAAGTGTACATCGCTTAGCGCTTGCAAAGCAAAACTGCGTGTGTTGCCTTTATTTGAGGGCGTTGGCGGGTTATGCTTTTTTAGTATCCCGTTTAGTTGTTTTTCTATTTGTGCAATTGTTGTATTTGGAGATAATTTTATAAACAGCTGTGAGGCAGGAGTTGTACCACCCCAATGTTCGGGTCTTAATTCGTCTTTTAATGCATTGTTATGTAGTGCCGATGAATAAGATATAAAATCAGAGGATACAAAGTCAGTATTACCTTTCAACGGTTCAACAATGCCGGTAACAGTTGTATTTAAAGTATCATAAGTAACCACACGCCCCAGCATCTGGCTGTAGGA
>NZ_JBFUKF010000456.1:0-3832 GCF_056400985.1 Mucilaginibacter sp. P4_G9
TAGTTAATACCTAATGAGATCACCGATTTTGCACCATCCACTAACAGGCGCGGGTCAARGCGTTTATCAAAGTGATTTTCCATGTATTGCATTTCGCCATGCATGTTCTTTTTTAGCCATGATTCTAAACGGGGAGCTTCTTCTTCCAGAAACCCGGCTTTTGATATTCCGCAAAACAAAAAACCAAGCTTTTGGGCTTCGTTTTTAATCAATTGGCTATATAGCGTCCTGTTTTGCATAACAAAAGCAAAGATACTATAAATTGGAAGCCCAAAAATGAACTTTTTGCCGGATAAATTACACCTGAAACCCTGTTGACGTATGAAAAAAGGCATTTTTTGCTAATTAATGGTGTGATTTTTGTGTCAATTATTATTAAGATACAGTATACATAAATGCTCGAACACTTAAAATATCTGCCGAAAAACATTTTAGGTATACATGCCGTCGGCGTGATGACTAATAAGGACTATAAAGCAGCCCTTGAGCCATTGCTTGACGAACATATAAAAGAAAATGGAAAAATAAATTTTCTGCTGGTATTGGAGACTGTAATAAAAAACTTTGAAGCCGGTGCCTGGTGTGGAGATATTGGTATTGGCCTTAAATACTTTACCAAATGGGGCAAGCTGGCGATAGTTACCGATCAAAATGGGGTAAGGGAGTTTAGCCACCTGTTTAAATACATATTACCGGGTAAGTATAAGGGCTACCCTTTAGAAGATCTGGATGAGGCTATCAAATGGATCACGGAGAAATAAAAAAAAATAATTAACATATAAAGTCATGAAACCCATCGATAATAAGAATGATGATTCTGATTTGCACAATGATGAAATAGGAGAAAATACCGGGGAAGATACCCTGCTTGCCGTGCAAGCCAAACTAAAACCCGGCGAAAAGATTGAATACGAGGTGGAATCATCAAACAAAGGAAAAGGCCCGGCAGGGGAGGATTTGTAGTTTTTAAAAAATCAAAGTCCCGTCATCATCAATAAAGCATTTTATTAGTAGCCGGCAGCCTATAGGTTCACCATTCAGTGTTGCTGGTATAAATACCTTGTCTTCTTCGTTCAAAGCGTTGATATTCATGTTGAAGGTTTTTGAGAAGTTGCCGCTGTAAATGCTCACTTTAAAATAAGCCAGTCGGCCACCCGGGCTAACCAGTAATTCAATAACTGCGATAGAAACATCCCGGCTGATATCCATAAGGTTTGCCGGTAGCTTAAATAATTTTAAATAGGGAAGGTATCCATAGTATCGTCCACCTGCTTTAACCGGCTTGGTGGTATGGTCGGTATCGGCCAGGTGTTTATCTACAAAATACCGCAGACTCGAGGTGGTATCTTCCGGAGCTTCATACAAAAGTTCCTTTTTGGTGTAATCGTAATTCTGCAGTAAACGGCCAGCAGGATCGTAAAAATGCCATATGCCAATTTTAAGATCCTTATCAAACTGGCCGCTTGCTATAGCTATTTTTCTGTTATACACAGCCTGGTACAAGCCCTGCCTTGTACTTTTGTCGCTTTTTAGCACATGTAGTTTCTCTGTAATATGATCATTAATTCTATGGCTGCGTTCAACAGTTTCCTGTGCATATGCGGCATTCATAAAAAAAAAGAAAGCAATTAACAGGATAATATTTTTCAAGTGTATTATTGATTTTGGGTAAATATATAACAGGTTGTTATCAATATCAACCCCATCGTGCTAAAATCGGTTTCTACTGCGCCACTACCTCTTCTACCGCCGCCACCGCCATTGCGGCCATTACAGGGTGGCATTGCTGGGCAAATACCTGTGTAATTAATACTAAAAGTGTAAAAGTGACTGATAGCTGTTTTTTCATAGTTTAGGAAAGCTACCCTATGGACCATTAAGGTTTAATGAAGTTTTATCATGTAATACTATTGTTGCAATAATGCAATACGTCTGTTGCATTAATAGTGCGGGATGCTTAAACTTGTAATCACAATTCTTATTACATGACAGCCCACTTCGATCAATCTGATTATAAAACGGTAAGTTTTTCTGAAACTACTATCACCGAACTTATGATCCCTTCTTATTCCAATTTTGGTGGAAAGATTCATGGAGGGATTCTGCTGTCGCTTATGGATAAGGTGGCTTATGTATGCGCCGCTAAACATGCAGGTAATTACTGTGTAACTGCATCTATTGATACAGTCGATTTTTTGCACCCTGTTGAGGTGGGCGAACTGGTATCATTAATGGCATCGGTTAATTATGTAGGCAATACATCATTGGTAGTAGGTATTAGGGTTATATCAGAAAATATCAAAAATAGTTCTGTGAAGCACACAAACACCAGCTATTTTACCATGGTAGCCAAAGACGATAATAATAAGCCTGCTAAAGTTCCCGGATTGATATTGGAACAACGTGAGCAGGTAAGGCGATTTATAGAGGCACGCCGTCGTAAAGAAATAAAGCAAAGTTATATGAAGGAAGTTGAGCAAATAAAAATGCCCGATAATTATGAGCATTGTATTCAGATGCTTGAGGGAGAAAGATGTTTGGTGGCCGGATAAAGAGCACAGGCATAGGCCTTTTTTTGTGTAAAGAACTGGTAGAATTTAATGATGGCCGCTTATGGGTAACATCCCAGGTTGGCAGGCAGCACCTTCAATTTTAGCCTTCCGTTGGTCAGCTAACAAAAAATATTCCACTTTTTGTTTAACTAATTAACAAGTTATTGTATCCTAAATAGTAAGTATTACGTAGAAATACTAAAATATATACTTTTTGATAAGTAATTTAATTATTAGGAAAGCGTTTTAAGATTACTGGTGGATTTGGCAAACTCATCTAATTTCTATAAAATGATGAAATAGTAATTTTTTACTATCTTGTGACAATAATTTCGTGCCGTATCAATTCAAATTAATCCTGATTATTTAATGGCTTTCTTAAACACAGTGCTCGAACCACCTTCATACGGTTGGGCAGATAAGGATGGTAACCTTATAAAACCTACCAATTCAACAATAGTAAAAGAGTTTTTTTCCAGGCTTAATGTGTTTAAAGATAAAAAGAACTGGCTCTCGTTTTTAAGTTGGTTCCTGGTACTTTGCTTAGCGCCAATCCTGTTTTTGTTCATTTTTAAATATTTTAGTATCACCGGGCTCATAGTAGCTTTTGTTTACAGCATGATCATCATGGGTACGCACGGCACCATATGGCACCACCGGTATTGTACGCACAATGCTTACACTTTCAGTAATAAATTCTGGCGTTTTTTTACGCAGAATCTTACACTTAAAATTATCCCCGAGGAGATCTATGCCGTATCGCACCACGTGCATCATGCTTTATCCGATCAGCCCGGCGATCCTTATAATGCCCAGGGCGGTTTTTTGTATTGCTTTTTAGCCGATGTTAATCATCAGCCAATAGCCCGCAATATGAGTGAGGCGACCTACAAAAAATGTATTAACTTAATGAAGCATGTTGGTGTAACGCCAAATACCTATAAGCAATATCAAAAATGGGGCACCATTGCCAACCCATACCGTACCATTGCGGGTATTATTCTTAACTGGGGTTTCTGGTTCGCGGTATTTTACCAGTTGGGGGACCTTCCGCTGGCTTGCGCTGTATTTGGCTCGGCTGGTGTGTGGGCTGTAGGCGTACGTACCTTTAATTACGAAGGCCATGGTAAAGGGGAGGATAAACGGCGCGATGGTGTTGACCATAACCGGGAAGATATGTCGATAAACCAATTATGGCCAGGTTATGTAGCCGGCGAATGGCATAATAACCATCACCTGTATCCTAAAAGCGCGCGCTCGGGCTTCAAGCCTCATCAGTT
>NZ_JBFUKF010000457.1:0-3813 GCF_056400985.1 Mucilaginibacter sp. P4_G9
GCTCCCATCAGTGGGGAGCTATAACGGGCGCTTACAGGTTTAAATGATAGATTTCAAACGCGTAGATGAATTTGAAACGGCGAGTTCAGATATTGGATTCTATGAACGCCGGGGTTATAAAACTAAAATTCCGAAGGCTTGGTAAATCTGCTTCGTTCCCTTTCAACCAATAATCTGCAGATCTGGAATTAGAAATTTGCACATCTAAAAGCACATCTGCACACCATTAATCATCAAGATTGGTTCGCCGGTTTTCCTTTTTTGCAGATTGCTTCTTTTTGCTTTCTAAACGGGCTGCTTTGATGGCTTTACTGATTTTGGTAGGTTTACGTACTTTTTGTACTTGTAAAGCTCTCCCTAAAAGCAATAATAGTCTTTCAATTGCTTTTTCTTTATTGAGGTACTGGCTGCGCTCTTCGTCGCAAATTACCTGAACAAAACCTTCCTTGTTGAGGCGGTTATGCAACTTGCTGGTAAGTAATAATTTCTCATCATCAGTAAACAGTTCAGAACCCGCTACATCAAACAAAAGTTCTACCTTACTTGATACCTTATTTACATTTTGACCTCCCTTTCCACCGCTTCTTGATGTTTTATAGGTTATTACTTTTTGCAGATCGGCCTTAGTCAGATTCATTTTCCAAAAGTAGTGTTTTTGGTGAATCCTTAAGTGGTTGGCTTATGTATATCATAATTATCTAAGTTCAATTTCACCAAAGCAATCACTTAATCAAGGCTCACATCTAATCAAACACAAAAATTCGTACTTTAGCGGCTCTTATGAACAAGAATATCGTTGTAGCAATTGATGGTTATTCATCTTGTGGTAAAAGTACATTAGCAAAAGCTTTAGCAAAAAAGCTTCACTTTATTTATGTAGATAGCGGTGCAATGTACCGCGCTGTGGCCCTGTACTTTTTACGCAATAATATTGATCTGCAAAATCATAATCAAATTGAAGAAGCATTAAAAAACATCCACCTTAACTTTCATTCGCGCGATTATCAAACCCATATTACACTTAATGATGAGGAAGTATCTGACGAGATCCGTCAGATGCATGTGGCCGACAAGGTAAGTGCTATAGCAGCCATACATGAAGTACGCGTTGCACTGGTTAAGCAGCAGCAGCGTTTAGGCAAATCAAAAAACGTTGTTATGGATGGACGCGATATTGGTACGGTGGTGTTCCCAAATGCGCAGTTAAAAATCTTTATGACTGCCGATCCTAAAATACGGGCAGAGAGACGTTATAAGGAACTACTTCCTCAAAACCCGGACATAACTTTAGAAGAGGTATTTGATAACCTTGCCCACCGGGATTACCAGGATACCACACGCAAGGAAAGCCCCCTGATACGTGCCGAAGATGCTGTTATTTTAGACAATACCGACCTAAGCCCTGCCGAGCAATTACTATTTGCCCTAAGCCATATTGAGCCTTTTATGGCCGATTAAAGTCAGAATTAATTGAATATKGATTTTGAGCCTGAATCAAAGGTTCCGTACAGATCTATCTTATTTTGCTAATTGGTGTTCAGGCCATCTTTACTGTATTTACTCCAAATCTGTTTAAAAAGTCGACACCTTCATCACTGTCGAGGCCTTTGAATTCGGCATATGACTTATCAAAATAAACTTGTGTTATACCTGCCGAAAAAATAAGCCTTGCACAAGCTATACACGGCGAGAGTGTGGTATATAACGTGGCACCTTCAAGCCTGGCTCCATTTTTAACAGCATATAGTATGGCATTTTCCTCTGCATGCAGGGCAAGTGAACAACTCCCCTTTGAATCACGTGCGCAGCCCCTCTCCGGCCATTCTTCATCGCAGTTATGTGTACCCGCCGGCGGTCCGTTATAACCTATAGATATAATACGGGTATCCCGGGTTAAAACAGCCCCTACATGGGCTTTAACGCAGTGAGAGCGCTTAGCCAGGTCGGTTGCCAGGTTCATGAAAATTGAATTAAAACTTGGTTTCATATCATCTGTCATTGGTCATTAAAAGTCATTGGGTCATCACTTCATTTTTAAATGACTTAATGACCCAATAACCTAATGAAAAAAAAAATTAGTGGCCTGCTGCCAGTTCCACGTGGTCAAGGTCAATGCCCTGGCTGCGCAGTTCGCGGCTTACTTTCCACGCAAAATAAGCAAGGTATGCAAAGCCCAACACCGGTACGATGTAGGAGAAGTGAATACCACTCATGCCTGCTATAACATTGTTACTGCCATCGGCAACTTTACCCTGTAATGGAGGTATGATAGATCCACCAAGGATCATCATAATTAAGAAAGCTGAACCCTGGCTGGTATACTTTCCTAAACCCGTAATAGATAAAGAGAAAATTGACGGCCACATAATAGAGCAGCACAGGCCACCACTGATAAAAGAAAATGTAGCAACTTTGCCCGTAGTTGCAAGTCCTGTTAACATAAAGGCAACACCCAATAAGCCTAAAACAGCTAATGTGCGTGTAGGTTTTTGCTGCCCTATAAAGAATGCTACAATAAGGATACCAACGCATACGGCATACCCGTAAAGGTTGCTCACATTTACACCAGTAGCAGCATTTACCAGCAATACGATACCAAAGGCCACAAATGGCACAAGGACATATAATATATATTTAACAGTTTTTGAAAGATTAAATGCGCCTATTGCGCCTGCAAAACGGCCAATCATTAAACTACCCCAATACAAAGAAATGTATGGCGCTATATCCGATTCATTATAGGAACCAAATTCCGGCGTTTTTAATAAAGAGCCCATATTACTTTGAATAGTTACCTCAGTACCTACATATGTAAATATGGCCAGCATACCTAAAATCAGTTGAGGGTACTGCATAGCCCCCCAGCCTTCTTTGCTTTTTTTGGCGGCAAATATGGTACCTACCAATGTAAGTACAATAATTGCCAGGGATGCATAAACAAAGTACTGACTTTTTACGATATCACCTATTTTGTTTGTGTCCGAAGATAACAACTTGTTAAGATAAGCGCTCAACGGGTCTGCAGCCAGGATTAGCAGAAACGCCAAAAACATAATTAAAAGTGGGGTATTCGCTTTACTACTCGACTCTATTTTCTCATCGCTGGTAACCTTTGGTAAATTAGAGAACCAGAAGAATATAGCAACTGCAATAAATAAACCAGCAAGCATGTAATAAAGGTTGTTTACAGATGATATCTGAACATCTTTAGCGTCTATTTTAGCTGAAGCCGAACCGAATAAAATAATCCCTACAACTACAGGCCCTAACAAACCACCTATATTATTGATGCTACCGGCAAAATTCAAACGATTTGAACCAGTCTCCGGCGGACCTAAAGCAACCACGAAAGGATTTGCCGCTGTTTGTTGAAGTGAAAAGCCTATAGCTATAATAAAAAATACTGTTAATATTAAACCAAATGAACCCGATGCTATTGCCGGGATCATACCTATAGCGCCAATTGCCGAAACTATTAGGCCTAATATGATACCATTTTTATAACCCATTTTATTCATGATATCAACTTTGCTGATAGACGAAGCAAAATACAGGATTAATGAACCTATGAAATAACCACCATAGAATGTAAAATCAATCAGCTGGGATTCAAATTGAGTTAGATGAAAATGTCCTTTACAAAAAGGTATAAATACGCCATTTGAAGCGGCTAAAAAGCCCCAGAAGAAAAATACAGTGATTAGCGTATAAAGTGCCGAGCTGTAACTTTTAGCATTTTTTTGTTCCATTTTTAAATTAGGTTATACAGAGTTATTTTTTCAGTCAATAAACATAAATCAATTTTTGTAAAAC
>NZ_JBFUKF010000458.1:0-3807 GCF_056400985.1 Mucilaginibacter sp. P4_G9
AGGCAATCCTTTGGAGCAACGACCCTTTGTTACCCCTCTTCTGATTGAAACAGGTAAAGGCAAATTCAAAATAGTAAAACATTATCACGAGCAACAAGTGGCCAGTATGATGATGCCTGCTTACAGCGGGTTTGTTCTTAAGAACTGTAACGACAATGTTAAACAAACGGAGGCTTTTGCCATTAAGGTAAAGGAAAAAGTCGTTAAGGCATTGGAAAGCCCACCATTCTCAGCAATACGATACACGGATCTCTCAATTCCAGATGATGAAGTTTGGTTGAAAAGAGAAAATAAAAACAGTATACTTTTGGGGAGTCCTTATTTCGAGTTGTCCACGTATATATTGAAAATGCAAATTAAGAATAATCCAAAGGTGAATGAAGGGGTGATGCTTTTTATTATTCAATCTTTAAATACGTCCGTCGGAATAAACGGAGTATTTACAGAACCCGCTATACGCGACGTTAGAAAGTGCAAAGAGCAAATAAATATTGCAGTGAATAGTGCCGTTAGAGAGGCATGTTCAGAACTTAAACTAATTTATCAGGAAAACTTCTGTCAATGCTATTAACATGAAAATATCAGAAATTCGTAATTGGCTCGGGCTTTATTTTTTAATCATTACAGGAATATTGGGAGCTTATATTTTGTTATGTAGTGAAACTCCTTTGTTACCTATTAGCAAGGCTGAAGCAACTAGTTCATTTGAAATTATTATACCTGTCTTAGTAGCTCAAATCACGGCCATTTTTAAGTGGTATAGTGTAGAACGTAAAGTAGAAGATGTTGTGGTGGAAATACCTACTTGGGTAATCAAGGGGCCACCAATTATGGTCACGATAATCTTATTGCTTTCTATCACAAATTTAGTCGTTGGTAATCTCGGAGAAGGTAAAACGTGGGCGATATCTCCAGACAGTTTTAAAGGAGTAATAACATTTTGTGTAACATTGCTAAATGCAACTTCTATATTTATTATAATGCGGTTCTTCAAGGCAGAGAATACTAAAGACTGATGTCCGACTTTTTGACTAAAAGGTTGAATAAAGCAGATTAAAATGAAATAATGATCACTATGCTTTTTAGGGCTCGTATTTCTGACGTATGCAAAAGTTTGCCGGCCACAAATGCTCAATTGGCATACTGCACCAGGTCAGCAACTTATTTTAAAAGGCTACTGAAGGCTGTTCAATCTCCAATTCATTTGTCGAGTCACTCGAGAAGTCTACCTTTTAAATAAATAAGGTTGAAAAGTATTTTACCCAATCCTCAAAACATCATTTTATACATTTACAATCTACTACACTTTAGTTAACTGGGGGGTATAATACCCCTTTTTTGTAAAATCTGTAGTAACTCTAAATACTACTTTCATCGGTTAAGGAATTGTCTTACTTCTAAATTCAAAATATTAATAATCTTGAACTAAGAGGAAGAAGTGAAGATGAATTATTAGGCAAAGTTAGGGCTGGTGCTTCTGAAGCGTGCAAAAGATTGCCGAGCATAAACGCTCAATGCCATCGCTCAATCCATTTGTATCGTTTGCTTTTGCACTTGATCGCACCAAACCTTCATGTTTGTTAAGAACGTATTTAAGAAAGAAAACAGTAGTAACTGATAGGCTTAGAAGTGTGCCCTGGTGTATTCCATATTAGCGAGTTGTAATTTTTATTCCAAATTATTTTATGGGTAACTCATTACAATATTCATTCATAATATGCGCTAAACGGGCATCAGAGACATTGCTAAAAGGTAAACTTTCGCGGATATATTTATTAAACGACCAAAAGTTTTCTTTTACTTCGTCTTCAAACTTAAGGTTGTTTCTTTTAGCCCAGACTATAAGTAAATTTCTCAAGTCACTGGGGCTTAAAGAAGACTTGGTTGTGCCTGATTCAGATACTTGGCCGCGCACAACTTTCAATATTTCTTCCAACAATGGCTTCAGATCATTTTCAATTTCACTAACAGCTTTCGTTTTAGTTTTTTCTTCTTTTGTTATTGCTTCAGTAACTTGTAAAATATCATTAAATCGCTGTTCTAAATCCGGCCAAAACTTATCGAACACTTTATCGAGGACCGAAGTTGCAATAGGATTAGTTGTACGGCCATTGATTACGTGCAGAAGCTTTTTAATGCCATCCTTATCAAACCTTGTATGATTGAAGCCTGATAACGGGCTTAAAAGTATATCGCTACTGGTAAGATCAATTAACAATATGTATACCCGACTTTTCTCCAATCCTTTGGCCAAACCACCAGCCTCGAATAATATCCACGGCTCGGCTTTATTTTCTTGGGTGAGGCAAATTACGCCGTTTATTATTTGCTCAACCTGGGATTGGATTGCGGTGAACCACAACTCGCCATCTTCTATGTTCTGACTAGATACCCAAGGGTCTACAGCTTGAATTACACAAGGTATCCACTCGGCTAACAGCTCAGCTACTTTTTTACTGCGTTGTTTTGACCAGCTTAAAAATACTTTCATTTTGTGATGATTTAAGTTTTACGAATATAGATTATTTGCAAGACAATAGTAAATAGCTATTTAATGCCCTAAGAGCTTTGATAATGTGGTATTAACTTTCAAGGGGCCAAGTCTGCTACTTTTATTAAAAGGTTACTGAAACAATAACTAACCGAATACCATATCGAGTGACTTGCAAAGTCTACCTTTTAAATAAATAGGTTGAATGGCCTCACAAAACAGAACTCAAATTATTCACCAACAAATCCTGCAAACTCTACTTTGAATAACTTACTGAAATTTCCTGTTTTTTTATCAATGTTACTCTTATAAGGGTACTTACAAGATTTTCGAAAAAATAGGAAAATAGTCATTTGACAGCCTACCTTTTAAAGACAGTAGCAAAACTGGCAATTACCAATTCTACCTTCGATTTCAGACCATATTTTCATTTGCTACAGTTGATATTAAGGGTGTTAAGAACCCTTTTTTTTGAAAAAGTGTAGCAATATCCAAAAACAAAACATATTTTTAAGAATACACAATCATAATGATTATCCACCCTGAAAACTCCCGACTAATACGATTATTTATCGCTTTTCCATTACTGATAACCTCACTTCAAATAATTCTGAATGACTTGTATGTGAATCATGTGCTACTAAATCTTGGAGTATTTATAATTTCTGTGATATCAGTTTTCAATTCCCTAAACAAGAGCATTACTTTCGATAAAAGAGGTATCAATATAACTCCAAGTTACTATGTCATGGATAATTCTTGGCAATTAACTGCGCTATATGCTATTGTTGGTTTCTTATATAATCCATTGTATCAATTCGAATTTGTATACGAAACTTGGGCCATAATTGGATTATCAGCCTCTATGATTTTTAGCTTGCCATATCTAATTCAAAAAGCGAAGGAAAAAAAAGCAGAAAGAGTGAGGAAATAATTATTCAGCAAAGTTAGGCGTGAGGTYGAACACATGGCAAGGAATTTCCGGCATAAACACAACCCTACGCATAACCCTTCATTTATTCCGTTCCTCCTTGCATTTAGTTCAATCCATAAGCCTGCAGAGGCACCATAATTATTATTCACTTAAACATTAAGAATTATGGAAAATCAAACGCTACAGGTTGCAGAGATTCAACTAACTTACAGACCAGTTATTAGACCACAAGACAGGGTTAAAATTACGTCGGCATACGAAGCCTATCGATTACTATTAGAGTCCTGGGATAGTGGTAAAATTGAATTTATAGAGCAATTTAAATTGATGTTGCTTAACAGAAACAATAAAGTGCTTGGCATTTATACAGTGAGTACAGGAG
>NZ_JBFUKF010000459.1:0-3799 GCF_056400985.1 Mucilaginibacter sp. P4_G9
CAGCTACTATGTATACCTTAAACCACAACTTACAATCAAGTGTAAACAACAATAACTTTGTTGCCGATACTTACAACGATAAAGTAACCAATGGCACTATAGCTAAAAACGAGAATGATTTAGCCGTCCTTTAATTATAAAACCAGCTTTTGCAAAAGTCCATCATATATTTTGAAAAGCTATCGCTCAAATGCGGTAGCTTTTTTTATTTTTGATGTAACTTCCTGTTTATAAACAGCGTCATAAAAAAGAAATACCATGAAAAAGTTTAGTTTAAATATCGCAGTACTAATTGCTATTGTATCGGTTAGTGCATTTTCATCATGCCGTTTCAGGTGCGTACACGGATCTGGTAACGTTACTACCGAAAACCGTAAGGCCAATGAGTTTACCAAACTGGATATTTCTGGTGAATTTAAGGTTAATTTAAAACAGGATAGTTCATTAACCATCAGCATTACGGGCGATGATAACCTGCTTAAATATGTATCAACATCTGTTGAAGGGAACCAGTTAACCATTAAATCTAAAAAGAATTTTTGCAAGGAAGATAGTATTGTGGTTAACGTAGGGATCCGTCATCTGAAAGAAATTGGTGCATCGGGCGCGGTAACTGTTTCTTCAATTGGTAAAATAAATACCGGCGATATTAAGTTTGACCTGTCGGGCGCTACCAGGATAAACCTTGATCTGAACGCCGCCAATGTAGTAACCGAAGGCAGTGGCATGAGTGAACTGAATTTAACCGGGCAGGCGGCATCACACCATGTAGAATCAAGCGGGGTATCTAAGATCAATGCCTTTGATTTTGTGGTTGGCGATTATGTGATCAACACTTCGGGAGTAAGCCATTGCCGGATCAACGTATTAAAAACATTAAATATACACTCAAGTGGTGCCGCCGATATTGATTATAAGGGTTCACCATCAACAGTAAATAACGATAAATCAGGAGCATCAACTGTAAAAAAGGTTGATTGATGTAGCCTGAAAGTAAAAACCTCAACCTAATAACCTTATCATGAAAAAGTTTTTAAAGTATACAGCTTACGCTGTAGTAGCTGTAATTTTAATTGTAGTTGGCGGCGTATCGTATATTACGCTGGCCCTGCCCAATGTTGGCGACCCCGCTAATATTAAAGTAGATGCCACCCCGCAGCGTATTGAGCGGGGCAGGTACCTGGCCAACCATGTAACCTTGTGTATGGATTGCCACTCCACCCGCGACTGGACTAAATTTGCCGGCCCTATGATAACGGGTACCGAAGGCAAAGGCGGCGAAAAGTTTGATGCCAGTGTAGGTTTTCCGGGTAATGTAGCAGTGCCCAACATTACACCATACCATTTAGGTAACTGGACCGATGGTGAGCTCTTTCGCGCTATTACAACCGGTGTTAAAAAGGATGGTTCGGCTATATTCCCGCTGATGCCCTGGCCAAGCTATTCAAAAATGAGCAGGGAGGATGTGTATAGTGTTATTGCCTACCTGCGCAGCCTTAAACCTATCGAAACAAATTATCCTAAAGGTAAACTTGATTTTCCGTTAAATGTACTGGTACATACCATGCCGCAAAAGGCAACATTGGGTACTGTACCCAGCGAAAAAGATACCCTTAAGTAYGGCGAATACCTGGTAACCATTGCAGCCTGTAAAGATTGCCATAGCCAGGTAAATCAGGGTAAAATAATAGCCGGGCTTGAATATGCCGGTGGGCGGGAGTTTACTATACCCGGAGCAGGGATTGTACGGTCGGACAATATAACGGCGGATAAAGCTACAGGTATTGGTTCATGGACTAAGGAACAATTTGTAAGCCATTTTAAGCTATATGCTGATAGTACCAAAAAAATGCTTAGTGTAAAACCGGGTGAATTTCAATCAATTATGCCCTGGTACAAGTACGCGGGGATGAAAGTCGGCGATCTGGAAGCAATATACGCTTATGTTAAAACTATTAAGCCGGTAAAAAATCAGGTTGTGAAATTTATGGCGAAGTAAATGGGCGTTTAAATTGTAAATTAACTTATAAGTGAATATATTTGCATTGGAGGTGTGGGATAATGAAGGTGAAAAATGTGTATTTTACAGCGTGCGGCTGGAGGATGCAACGGAAAGTGAAACGGATAAATTTTTTAATAAATACGATGCGATTCCTGAATTAAAATTACCAACGCAGCAATTGTTGAGTTTTGTACTTGATAGTATAGGTAATGACCATGGAGCAATTGACGCGTTGTTTAACCGGCAGGAGAATCAAGTTTCCGGGCTACCAAATGCAGGAAAGGTAAAAATAAGACAAATACTGTTTGCATATCCTAATTTTCCACTCCGTTTGTACGCTTTGCGAGTTAATAACCGGAACGATATTGTCATTTTGTTCAATGGCGGCATCAAATCTGCCTGGACAAATCAAGACAGTAAGGATATTCACCTAAAATGGGTTGAAGCTTGCCAGTTTGCAAAACGTATTGAAGACGCATTAAGGGAAGGTGAAATTATAATTGATGAAAGTAAAAGAAGAATTCTTTCTGCCAATTACACCGAAGAAATTTTTCTTTAAAATAAAAAATGTATGAGAAGTAAAGTAGCACAAAGGATACAGGATGAAACTCCACAGGAGGTACGCATTTTTGTTCGCCAGTATACCGACATCGTAGTTAGAATCAACGAACTAATGCGGGAGAGGGGCTATACACAAAAGGATCTGGCTACAAAAATGAATAAAAAGCCATCTGAAATTAATAAGTGGCTTAAAGGAAACCATAACTTAACGCTGAAAACACTTGCCAAGTTAGAGGCAGAATTAGGTGCACCCCTTATATACACCTCTCGTGAGTATACCAACGCCTGATTAATATTTTAGTCAGTTGTGCCGGTAAAGTAATTACTGTTTAAATTAAAAATAAATTCATACTTTTGCGCCTCGAAATTTGTATAGTCCGCAATTGATTTTCGGTCTACGGTTTCAATAGATCAATTAAAATACCCGGTAGAAAGATGAATATTACACAGGAAAAAGTAGATGCCCTGAATGCTGTTGTTAAGATCAACATCAACCCCGAAGATTATCAGCCACGCGTTGATAAAGCGATAAAGGAAAACGCAAAAAAAGCAAAATTACCGGGTTTTCGCCCGGGTATGGTGCCAGCATCACATATAAAAAGAATGTACGGTAAAAGCATATTGGTTGACGAGATCAATAACTTATTACAGGATACTTTAACCAATTACATAGACGAGCAGAAGCTGCAGGTGTTAGGCCAGCCGCTACCTAAGCTTGATAACGAAAAGGAATATAACTGGGATTTTAATGATGATTTTGAATTTAACTATGAGCTGGGCTTAGCTCCTGAGTTTAATATCGACTTTTCATCAAAAGATAAGGTTACCCAATACGTAATCAAAGTTGATGAGGAAACATTGGCTTCACGTATCAAAAATATTCGCCGCAGTTATGGCAAAATGACAAATCCTGACGTATCGGCAGATGATGACGTGCTTTACAGCGAATTGGTTCAGCTTTCTCCGGATGGTAGTGTTTTTGAGGGTGGGATAAGCAATACCGCATCTGTGCGTTTAGACCAGATCAAGGATGAAGCCATTAAAGCTTCGTTGATTGGCCTTAAAAAAGGTGATGTATTAACGTTTGATATTCAGAAAGCTTATGATAACGATGCAGCTAAGGTTGCAGGGTTATTAAAGATAGAAGAAGATGAAGCGGCTGATTTAAAATCAAGCTTTCAGTTAATTGTTAAAAACGTTAACCGTTTAGAGGAAGGTGATTTGAACCAGGAGTTC
>NZ_JBFUKF010000460.1:0-3789 GCF_056400985.1 Mucilaginibacter sp. P4_G9
CATTGGGGGTATAGCTATCTACCACTATTTTTGGGTTCCTTTTATATTATCTGGCGCCTTTTTTTCATATCCATATGCCGCTCATGTATTGCTTTTTGTTTGGAGCACTGGTTTCACCAACAGATCCGATAGCGGTATCAGCAATCGTAAAAAATTCAAAGCTCCCTACCCACCTCGAAACCATTATCTCGGGCGAATCGCTGTTTAATGATGGCATAGGATTGCTCCTGTTTGTGATTATTTTGGAGATAACAAAGGTTGGAGAGGATAATATTGAGGCATCAAAGGTTTTAATGCTAATAGTTAAAGAGGTTTTTGGGGGCATATTGGCCGGTGCATTCATGGGTTACCTTGCCCAGCGGCTGATGAAATCGGTTAAGGATTTTCAAACCATCGTATTAATCTCGTTGGCACTTGTTATGGGCTTATCGGTACTGGCAACTATTTTTAGTTTCTCGATACCTTTATCAATAGTAACCGCGGGCCTGTTTGCAGGCAGCCACTCCATAAACCAGGATAACAAAGAAAGATCGCACGAAGCGTTGGAGAAATTCTGGCAGCTGGTTGATGAAATGCTGAATACTATTCTGTTTGTAATGATAGGTTTACAGCTAATTAATTTACCGTTTGTAAATAATTACTGGGTAACAGGCAGTATATCTATTGTGTTTATATTATTGGCCCGTTGGTTAAGTATTATGTTACCATTAACCTTTTTACGCCAATCCTTAAAAGTAAATTACAGCAATATTAATGTAATGACATGGGCTGGTTTAAGGGGGGCTATATCTATTGCGCTGRCTTTAACATTGCCGGCAACACCTTACCGCCATTTGATCTTATCCGGCAGTTACTTTATCGTAATATTCTCGGTAATTGTACAGGGGCTAACGCTTAACGCTATGATCAACAAGGCGTCGAAATTTATAGGTTAACCTATTTTAATTTCGACATATACTTAGCTATTTCACTTTCGTTGGTATCTGTACTTTTCTCTAAAGAATTAATGATATTTTCTTTTTCTAAGGCCGAACGGTTTTGACTGAGCTTCTGTTTGGCCTGCAGCTCGTCCACCACAACTTCAAACGCAACTATGCCTTTCATCATTTTTTGTTTGTATTCACCAGGTAAGCCATTCCATTGTTGAAGATAAGCCGGTTCGTAATTGCTTATCATTTTAGCAAGCAGCGCAGCAGTTTCGTCACCTTCGGGGATGAGTGTTGCCTTGCCGTAGGCATGCACCGCTAAATAGTTCCAGGTAGGCACGTTGGTTTCCTTTTCGTAATTGGTAGGTGATATGTAGGCGTGAGGTTCGGTAAATATTACTAAAATTGGTTTATTAGTTATATCCAATGCCTGCGGATTTGCCTTCGCAAAATGCGAGAGCAAAACTATTTTATCATCGCGCAGCTCAATCAAAAAGGGGAGGTGTGTAGCCACCGGTATATTATCATCGGCTGTAACTATAGTAGCAAAGCTGTATCGTTGCATAAAGCTGATAGCTTCCTGCTCATCGGGAAATTTATTGAAAGAAGGTATATACATAGCAAAGAGTCAGGATATAAGATTCAAGAAACAAGACCTGTATAAATCCTGTGTATTTACAAACTTTCCAGCATTTGCTTCAACACTGCCTGCGCAGCCCAAACCCGGTTACCAGCTTCATGTACAACAATGGAATTTGGGCCATCCAAAATCTCATCAGATAATTCCAGGTTACGGCGTACTGGCAGGCAATGCATCACTTTGGCATTATTGGTTGCTTTCAGCTTTTCGTTAGTAAGCATCCATTCTTCGTTTTTACCCAGTATGTTACCGTAAGGCTCGTAAGCCGACCAGTTTTTTACGTAGATAAAATCGGCGCCGGCMAATGCTTCATCCTGGTCATAAGTGATTTTGGCACCTTGGGTAAAATCGGCACAAAGTTCATAGCCTTTGGGCTGAACTATGGTGAAATCTACATCAGCCTTGCACATCCACTCGGCAAATGAATTGGGAACGGCTTGTGGCAGGGGTTTAATATGAGGCGCCCAGGTTAATACAACCTTAGGGCGCTCGGTATTTTTTAATTCTGTTATTGTGACTAAATCTGCTAAGCTTTGTAATGGGTGACGGGTGGCCGATTCAAGGCTCACTACCGGTACTCTGCAAAACTCCACAAACTTGTTAAATATCATTTCGCTATAATCTTCCTCGCGGTTCCGCAATCCCGGGAATGAACGTACACCAATAATATCGGCATATTGCCCCATTACACCGGCAGCTTCGCGGATATGTTCTACTGTAGTGCCGTCCATAATCACGCCATCGCGTAACTCCAATGCCCATCCTTCTTTATCAATATTAAGCACCATCACGTTCATACCCAGGTTAAGGGCTGCTTTTTGAGTGCTCATACGGGTACGCAAACTTGGATTTAAAAACACCAATGCCAGTGTTTTATTTTTACCCAGATCCTGGTGGGCATAAGGATTTTGTTTAAGCGCCAAAGCCTCTTTTACAAGTGCATTGATATCGGTAACATCGTTTACAGAAGAAAATAGTTTCATCGGTCGGGAAAATTTATATTACGATCTATTGATTTAAAACATTTACAAAAGCTTCGAGGAACCTGTCTGCGTGGGCTTTGGTCAAATTTAAGGCTGGTAATAGTCTTACTACGTTTGGTTTGGCTTCACCAGTAAAAATATTATGTTTAAATAACAGCTCTTTACGTGCATGAGCCAATTCCTGGGGTAATTCAATACCTATCATCAAACCACGGCCTCTAACTTCTTTAACTTGTTCAAGCTTTTTAAGCTCTTTTATCAGGTATTCGCCTACTGTTGCTGCATTTTGCATCAGGTTATCCTGCTCCATTACCTCAAGTACCGCTAAACCGGCTGCGCAAGCCAAATGGTTACCACCAAAAGTTGTACCGAGCATACCGTAAGCTGGCTGTATTTTTGGCGAGATAATGATTCCTCCAACCGGGAAGCCATTACCCATGCCTTTTGCCATAGAATAGATATCAGCATCAACACCGGCAAAATCCTGTGAAAAGAATTTACCTGTACGCCCGTAACCACATTGTACCGAATCGGCAATAAAAACAGCGTTATGCTCATCGCAAAGGGAGCGGATCTTTTGCAGAAAACTTTCCGGCGCCACCTGGATCCCGCCAACACCCTGGATGCCTTCAATGATCACAGACGAAATTTCGTTATCGGCAAATGCCTGCGCTAAAGCTGCTTCGTCTGCCCATGGTAAAAAGATCACATTATCGGTCTCGTTAATAGGCGCAACAATTTTTGGATTATCGGTAACGGCAACTGCTAAAGATGTGCGACCATGAAATGCCTTTGTAAACGCGATAACTTTCTTTTTACCGTTATAAAAGGATGCCAGTTTTAAGGCATTTTCATTAGCCTCGGCACCAGAGTTACATAGGAATAACTGGTAATCATCTTTACCGGATACTTTACCTAACTTTTGGGCCAGTTCTTTTTGAATCGGGATTTCGATGGAGTTGGAGTAAAAGCCTAATTGATGTAGCTGGTCTTCCAACCGTTTTACATAATGAGGGTGGGTATGGCCGATAGATATTACGGCATGACCACCATACATATCAAGGTATTCATTATCCTGGGCGTCATAAACAAGGCTGCCCTGGCCTCTAACTATATTTATGGGATTAATAGGGTATACGTCAAATAATTTCATATCATTTAAGCTGAAAGCTAAAAGCCGAAGGCATAAAGCTTTATTTTCTAAGTGTTTTAATCAGGCCTATCAGCATTGCCTTAACTT
>NZ_JBFUKF010000461.1:0-3785 GCF_056400985.1 Mucilaginibacter sp. P4_G9
CGCCAAGGGTGGGTAAATAAAAACCCTCAACAATATTATTGCTGCAATACACCAATCCACCTGCAAGATGTTCTTCAAATAAAAACATCCTCTCTTCCTGTGAAGTTAAGCGGTCTGTTTTGGCAATTTGTTCTTTTAATGCCTTTTCGTATGGTTTAATATGGGGCGAAAATGGGGKTTGTTTTCCTAAATCAATGTCTTTGAAAAACAGGTATTCGGTTTCTGTGATAAAGCCTGCTTTTTCGTAAACGGGTGCTCCAAGGTCAGTTGCAATTAAATTAATAGTTTGGCAATTATGTTGTTTTGCAATATCAACCAGGTTTCGGTAATATAGTTGCCAATTCCTTTACCTCTTTGTTCCGCGTGGACAATTATATGGCCGAGCCAGGCTATTTCATGATGAATAATTGCCGCACCAATGCCGGCAATTTTACCATCGATAATAATTTTTATAGGGAAGCAGAAAGGTGATGCTGTGTAAAAGCAGAAGTTGGGCGTGATATCCGGCCACCCATCTGGTTGTAAGTCATGAAGCAGGTTTACGTCGTTATGATTTAGGGTTTGTACTTCCATCTTCCTGTTAAAAAGCATCAATATTTACAAAGCTTTCCTGAAACAAATGCTATCGGGTAAATCAACATACACACCGTAGTTAGGGGTACGTACATAACCTGTTTTTGGGTATAAGCCAAGCGCTTCCAGTTGCTTGCTGCCGGTTTCCAGTACGGCATACTGATAGCCTGATTCAAGCGCCCAGTTTTCCAGCTCTTTTAATATCATAGTACTGATGCCGTTTCCGCGTGCATTATGGCGTACAAACATTCTTTTAATTTCCACCGCTTCGGTATCGAACGATTTAAAACATCCGCAGCCTGCCGGTTGGTTGTTTAAATAAGCGATTACCACGGTGTCAATTTTATCGATTACATTATGCTCGTCGTATAGGTTCATAACGTCGCCATTGCGGTCACGAAGATCGGCGTCCAGCTCGTTAGTCAATATCCTGAAATCAAGGTTGTCGCTGGTAGTTCTGGCAAGGCGGATGTTTTTCATTGAGGTAAAAATAGTACAAGTTGGAGCAAGGAGCAAGKGGTTTTGGACAAAGGAGCAAGGACTTTCAGACAAAGGACGAAAGATGGTAAGGACATCAACTTAAGAAGTTCCTGAAGAAAGATCTTGAAGATATGTACTTAACAAAAACTTAAATAAATTTACCAATAGTAAAAGTGTCCCAAATTATACGTACCTTAGCGGCTTATTAAATATAATATAATGCAACAAGGAACAGTAAAATTTTTTAATGACGAAAAAGGTTTCGGATTTATTACACCAGATAATGGTGGAAGCGAAATCTTCGTACACTCTTCAGGTTTAATTGACAACATTCGCGAGAATAATTCAGTTAGTTATAACGTAGAAGAAGGCCGCAAAGGTCCTAATGCCGTAAATGTAAAAATAGTTTAATACTCTATTATAATCATTCATGAAGCCTTCTCCTTTTGGGAGAGGGCTTTTTTTATGCCCGGCTGCTACTGTCGTTTTGTTGAAGCTTTTGCCGCGAATAGCGATTTAAAAGGGTAACAAAATCTTTCTTTGGCTGTTACTCTTGTTTAAAAAGCCGCCGCGCAGGTCGCTTAACCCGAGGCAGATCATATGGCAGTTTCAATTTTAAAACACAGGTGGCAAAAAATAACATTAATCAGTTTAGCAGTGCTGGCCTTCATTGTATTGCTGGTAGCGTTGTTTTTAAATAGCTTTTTAACGGCAAGGCTTTCGGCAAAATTAAAGGAAACGGTGCTTAAGGGGACAGACAGTCTGTACCACGTAAATTTCAGCAAAGCTGAATTACGCGTGTTTAGCGGCAGCGCCGTGTTGTATGATATCACTTTTAGCCCCGATACCGCTGTATACCACCGTTTGCAGCAAAGCGGGCGTGCCCCCAACAATTTACTGGAACTTAAGGTAAAACGCCTGGAAGTTTCCAATGCCCACCCATTATCGGTATGGTTGCGGAAGAAAGCAGAGGTCGGGCTGATCCGTTTCAGCAACCCCGAAGTATATATCAGCAGGTATGCCGCTAAGCCGCACAAAAAAAAACGGCAGGATAAGCGCACCCTTTATCAAAAAATCTCCAAAAGCTTCCGGCTTATTCATATAGGTAAGATCCAACTGGATAATGTCAATTTTACATATCGTGACAAATCCGGCCCAAAGCCATCGGTATCTGTGCTGAAAGAGATAGACCTGCAGGCTACCGACCTGCTGATAGATTCTGCCTCGCAAACGGATACATCCCGCACCTTGTATTGCCGCGATATAGTAACCGAATTGAAGCATTATACCGGCAAATCGGCGGGTGGTCTGTATACGTATAAGATCAGGTCCGTAAAACTATCAACGCGCAATGCCCGGCTGGATATTACCGGGGTTGATATGCAGCCGCTGGATGCGAAAACTTTTTTTGCCAAAAGCAAAGGCAGCCGCTTTAACCTGCACCTGGATGCAATTACCTTTCATCATTTTGATTACCGGAGCTATCGCAGGCAGCAAAACCTGTATGTTTCGCGGATGAGCATTTATAAGGGAGCTTTTGGGGTATTCAGTAATCCAAATGGACCGCTTAAAACTACCGACAGGCTGGTCACCTTCCCCAATTGGGCTATCCGCCAGCTTAAAACCGGGCTGCAGGTAGATACGCTGGATATTAAAAACATTGATGTGAGCTCAACGGAGTTAAAAAAAAATAAATCGGGCAAAATCGGCACAGTCAGGTTTGAAAATGTTACCGGCAGGTTCCTTAACATCACCAATAACAAGGCCATACTGCAAAAACACCCCTTATGTACCGTTAACCTAAGCACCATGTTTATGGGGAAGGGAAAACTTAACCTTACCTTTAACTTTAATCTTGCCGATGCAGCTTACAGCTACAGTTACAAAGGACACCTGGGCGCTATGGATATACGGGCCGCCAACCCGGCGGTAATGCCGCTGGGAATGGTGAGGTTTACATCGGGTACCGTTAAAAGCCTCGACTTTGATATCCGAGGCAACCAAAAAACATCCACCGGTAAAGTAACCTTTTTGTATCGTAACCTGGGGGTAGAAGTGCTGAAACGCGATGAAGAAAAAGGTTATGCCAAACGGTCGTTAATATCGCTGCTTGCCAACGCGGTGATACTAAAAAATGATAACCCGGATGAAGGTAAGCTAATCCCCCGTGTGGCCGAGGTGGCATTTATACGCCCTAAAAATTTCCCCTTTTTTAAAACCATATGGCTTGCCCTGCTTAACGGCATCAAAGGCTGTGCAGGCATAGGCAAGGCCGACGAAAAAACTAAAAACCAACCCATCACCCAAAAGGAACGAAAGGAGCAGGCAGAAGCATTGAAAAAAGCCAGGGAGAACAAAGAAAAAGAAGATAAAAAGTTTAGGGAAAAGCTAAAGGAGAAAAACTAAGCTTGCTTTTTAGATTTTCAGACTATCGGACTATCGGACTATCGGACTATCGGACAAAGGACTTTCCGTCCCCGGGATTTCTCCAGGCAGACGGCCTCAGATTCCCTTTTTAAGGAAGATCCCAAGGGGACTGAAAAAAGTCCTTTGTCCGATAGTCCGAACATCCGAAAGTCCTTTGTCCGAATTATCTATTATTACAATTGAAGTTTACATTTCGTTTATTAGGAGATATTAAATCTACTTTGTACGATTCAAAAGTATCCGGAAAGCCGTTATTATAACTGATTTTTATTTTAATATAAATATCTCCCCAGCCTTTATTACAC
>NZ_JBFUKF010000462.1:0-3776 GCF_056400985.1 Mucilaginibacter sp. P4_G9
GTACTTATACCGGGCGGTACCGGTTTCTGGACAACCTCTTTGGGCGATGGTAAATTTGAATCTGCAAACCAACCAAATGCTTTTTATTTACCTGGCGATAATGATATAAAAAAGGGATCTGTTGTATTAACGTTTAATGCAGATAATGCCGGTGATTGTTATATACCATCTGATTCTGTTAAAATAACACTCTTTGCCCCGCCGGTACTTACTACAGAACATAAAAGATATGTTTTGAAGGATAAGCTTATCACTTTACATCCAACGGTAAATGATCAAACCGTTACCTATCTATGGACACCAAATATTGGCATAAGCGATGTGCATGTTAAAGATCCGGTTATAACGGGAGACGTAGACCGTACCTATACACTTTTAGTGACTGATAGTTTAGGATGTATAGATCAGGACACCACTCGCGTAATTGTATCGCCACGTTTATTTGTCAACAATGCTTTTTCACCTAACGGAGATGGAAAAAATGATACCTGGGAAATAACCGGCCTGATAGCTTTTGAGAACGCAACGGTTGATGTATATAACCGGTACGGCACCCAAATATTTCATTCAAAGGGTTATGGGGCTCCGTGGGATGGCAGGTCTAACGGGCAACCTGTACCAGCCGGTGTATATTACTTTATTGTTGATACCAGGGTAAACGGGCAAAGATTTACAGGTTATGTAACTATTTTGAGATAGCTATTATATAAAAGCAGAAAGCAAAATGCACAAAGCCAATGTTTTGATTAGTAATCACATAATAAATAAAAAAACAGATTGTCATTGCGAATAACCACCAGGATAATCCTGGAAAAAATGGGGATGACGTGCTGGCTTTAGTAGGCTCACAACAACGATGTCATTGCGAGCGCAGCGCGGCAATCGCGAACTGTGCAGGTCCGCTCTGTATAGCATGCGATTGCTTCGTGCCTCGCAATGACATAGATTATATTAAAAAATAATGCTGATAATCAGCAATTTACAAACACGTTATTGCGAGTGGTAAAATTTCGCGAAACTTTGAAGGGGAAATAACGTTTTAAAAGGTTTGTCATCCTGAACGGAGTGAAGGATCTATTCGCCGACTGTACAGGGCGAAGAAGCATGTCGAATAATGGATGCTTCACTACGTTCAGCATGACAAATGGCTTTTTTGCAAACACGTCATGGGTAGGCACGAAGCAATCCCAAACTATGCAGATCGGATTTGTAAAGCTACTTTGTAAGGCCGGGATTGCTTCGTGCCTCGCGATGACGCGTGGTTATGTGCTTCATTAGAAGCATAAAAACATTAATAAATCAAATTTAAGAACTTCTAAGTGGTAAATAATTTCGTTTCCTTTTGCACTTTGTTGGTGATATAGATGGTATTTAATGCCGGGCTGAATAAATATCTTTTGCTTAATGCTAACCCAATATACTCAAGAGATCTGTTTTTGATAACGATTGAAGGAACGAAGAACCGGTGTTTACCAGGTTATCTGCTAAACTTCTTTTGAATTCCTGCATCTGCATAATTTTTTCTTCAACGGTATCCGGGCAGATCATCCTTACAGCAACCACATTTTTATTTTGGCCAATGCGGTGCGAACGGTCGATGGCCTGGTTTTCAACAGCAGGGTTCCACCATGGGTCAACTATGTAAACATAATCTGCTTCGGTTAAATTTAAACCGGTGCCACCCGCCTTCATGCTGATAAGGAATACGCTTATTGCCGGGTTATTTTGAAATTCGTTTACTACAGCTTCGCGGTTACGGGTACTGCCTGTAAGCCAGCTAAAACCAATTTGGCGGTTAGTTAATTCTTTTTTGATCAGCTCAAGCATCGAAACAAATTGCGAGAATACCAGTATTTTATGCCGGGGTAATTTGCTTTCAATCTGCTCCATCAGCATATCTATTTTCGCCGATTCACTTCCGGGTGGTTTTTCACCGGTAATTAACAATGGCGAATCGCATACCTGCCGTAATTTTGTTAGCCCCTTGAGTACGTTCATCGGCGTTTTCCTTAATTCATCGCTTGTTGTGGCCGATATAAACTCACGGAACTCCTTTTCATAAGCATCATAAATTTTCCGCTGTTGCTCCTTCATTTCGCAATACAATACCATTTCGGTTTTTTCGGGCAATTCGGCGGCCACCTGCTGCTTGGTTCGTCGTAAAACAAAGGGCTTTATTTTGTTTTGAAGTTCTGTAGCCCGTTTGTGGCTTTTAAATTTATCAATGGGCACGGCATAAATATCTTTAAAGTACTGTTTGGTTCCCAACAGGCCGGGGCACGCAAATGACAGCTGCCCATAAATATCAAAAGTATTGTTTTCGATAGGTGTACCCGTGATGGTAATTCTGTTACGCGATTTTAGCAAGCGTACGGCTTTGTAACGCTGCGAATCCGGATTTTTGATTTGCTGCGATTCGTCAAGGAAAATATAATTGAACTGGTAGTTTTTTAAAAAGCTGATATCGGCAAGCAGGGTGCCGTATGAGGTAAGGATTATTTCATACGGGTTAAAGTCGCTGATACTTTTTATCCTGTCGGCCCCATAAATGGTATGGATCCTGATGGATGGCGCAAACTTTTGCACCTCGGCCTGCCAGTTAAAAATAAGCGATGTAGGTACTACCAGCAGGTTGGTATTGTGATTTGCTTTTTTTCGTTGCGATAGTATAAAAGCGATGATTTGCATGGTTTTACCCAGGCCCATATCATCAGCCAGGCATCCGCCAAAGTTAAAATCATCTAAAAAGTTAAGCCAGTTTAATCCCTGTTTTTGATAGGGGCGAAGGGTAGCATGTAACTCCGGTGGAACTTCAATATCGGTTATCGCATCAAAATCTGATAGTTTTTTGCGATATGTTCTTAGTTCGGTCTTAACTTCCTGGTCCATTAGCTGCTCGTCAAATAGTTCAGCAATGGCCGTGTAATTGATTTTATGGATAATTAGTATATCTTCATCAGTTATTTCGCCGGCATTAAAATATTTAGTAAACTTTTCTATCCATTCCAATGGTAATATGCCCAAAGTACCATCATCCAGCTGTACGTATTTGCTTTTGTTACGTACAGCTTTTTGAACCCGCTTTAAAGTAGTTTTTTTATTGCCGAACCTAATGCCTATTTCGGTATTAAACCAGTTGATACCGCTTAGTACCCTTATGGTTATATTTACTTTATTTGGGTTAAGTTTATTTCCTTCCAGTTCGTTAAAACCTAAAACTGTAATGTCATGCTTTTGCCAATCTTCAAATACATTTAAAAACCAATCTTCCTGCAAAAAAAACCTTTTATGCAGGTAAAAATAATGCAGGTCATTATCCACTTGTTCGGCAAAGTAGGGGTGTTGTTTAATAAGCAGGGCGGTCAGTTCAATTTCGGCTTCGTCGTTCCGCTTTACAATAAATTCGTTGCCTTTATGGTCAACCCCGTGAATCGTCCGCTTTGTACGTACCGGTATTTCGGCCTCGCCATAACGCATAACCGGGATGATCATTACATGGCTGCCAAAATCCGACAGGTAAATGATCTTTTCGGTTTCGCTGGTAAATCCTTGCTGTTTTAACTGAACAGCGGTAGCAGGTTTAATATGCTGGTAAGCAATGCTTATCCTGTCTTCGAGTTTGGTTAACAGGTGTGTTTTAAACTCTTTATATTTAGAATGATGGATAAGCAGGCTTTCGGGGCGTTTCCGCATCAGGTCGATAATGCCTAATAGCTGCATATTATCGGCAAGGTAAAGTGTATCGTTAACCAAAATAAAATAGGTAAACTTAATAC
>NZ_JBFUKF010000463.1:0-3768 GCF_056400985.1 Mucilaginibacter sp. P4_G9
CAACCAAATTACCCAATGAGCCACCGATGATTGATTTAATGCGGCCTCCTGTTGTTTTAGGAAGTGATATGGCAGGTTGAGGTGATATCGTAGAATAATTAGTCATAATTTAGATATAATATGATCAAAGCATAAATGTAAGAGATAATTTTAATTTACGATGATTCATAAGGGTTAGGATTCTGTCAAGGATTTCTTGAGTTTTACTGCACTGGTGCCGTTCTAATCGCTAAGAATTCGTAAAATCGGATAATATTCGTGAAATTCGTGCTATGAATTATTTTGAGTTTTATGGCATCCCCGAATCTTTCAATATTGAACCGGTTATGCTTAAAAAGAAGTTTTATGAGCTAAGTAAACTTTATCATCCCGATTTTTATGCTGGYGAAGATGAGATAAAACAACAGGAAATACTGGAACTATCGACCTTAAATAATAAAGCTTTCCATGTTTTAAACGACCCGGCACGCCGAATGGAATACATTTTAAAGCTGCATGATCTGGTATCTGAGGGTGCAAAACCGCAATTGCCGGCAGATTTTTTAATGGAAATGATGGATATTAACGAGCGGCTAATGGAAGTTGACGACTCGGGAGAATTGGGATCTATAACAGCAGAAGTGCTTGCTATTGAGGGAGATATTAATGAAAAGTTATCTGGTTTAACGGCCGGTTATACCAAACTCGACCATAGCGCACAGGAAGAACGCCGCATAAAAATTGCTGATATTTATTATAGACAAAAATATCTGTTGCGAATTAAAGAGAGTTTAGATACATTTGCAGCCCGCCTGTAAGAAATCATTGATCATTACAGCATAGTATGCCCAGCTGGCGGAATTGGTAGACGCGCTGGTCTCAAACACCTGTGGGAAACCGTGCCGGTTCGACTCCGGCGCTGGGTACAGGAAAAGTTAGGTAGCACCCAACTTTACTGGAATAAAAAAAACCCTCTTTACGGTTAAGTAGAGAGGGTTTTTTAGTTTAATTTTGCATAGTTCGGGACTGAGGTTGATTTTGACGTAATTTCAGATAACCCAAATAAGAAACAACCACAGCCAATAAAATAAAGTGTGTACCATACTTATCTATTCCATTTAGGTAAGCAATTAATGCTCTGCTCACTCAGTGCTAATCATTAACTTGCGGGAACAAATAGGATATTTCTCAATATAGCATTTATTTATATACATCCAGATCTTTAAAGTTTACCTGATTATTTACAATGTACCAATTGCTACGGGAAAATATTGAACAACATGTCCATCTAACTGAGGCAGAACTTTCCAGCTTTACGGAGCTGTTTGAATTGAAGAAAGTCAGCAAAAAACAAATGCTTTTAAGCGCGGGCGAAGTCTGCTGGTTTGAGGGCTTTGTTACCAAAGGCATATTCCGGGTGTATCATATTGACAAAAACGCAGCAGAGCAGATTGTTTATTTTGCCATAGAAAACTGGTGGATTACGGATATTGACAGCTTCAATAATGAAAGACCGTCACAGCTTTTTATTGAAGCAATTGAGGATAGTGAGGTACTTTTAATTTTAAAAAAAGACAAGGAATTTGCCTATGCTAATTTACCCAAAATAGAAAAGTTATTCCGGATTATGACCCAAAAAACCCACGTTGCTCTACAAAGAAGAATGATAGATAATTTAGGTAAAACCGCTGATCAACGCTATGCTGACTTTATAGAAAGATATCCCCTCCTCTATCAACGACTTTCTAATCTTCAGATAGCAGCTTACCTGGGCATCAGTCACGAATTTTTGAGTAAGATAAGAAATAAAATTGCCCGTAAAAGATAGGCTGAACTTCATTTATTGAACTTGTTCAACTTTTTTAGGTATTTAATGACCGCATCTTTGCATCGTCATTAAATACAAAAAAATGAAACCAGTTATTTCAGCAACTTTTTTAATCATCTTAAACTTATTCAAAATGGACGTACAGGCACAAAGTTTCAAAACTATTGAAGCAAGCAATCTAAAACTACAAGTTTACAACGCATCAGAAAATAGTTTTGGTGTAGCTTCGGTTATCATATCAGGAAAAACAGATGCGGTACTGATCGACGCTCAATTTACCCTGGCAGACGCTGAAAAGGTAGCTCAGGAAATCAAAAATTCAGGTAAAAAATTAACTGCTATTTATGTTTCTTATGGCGACCCTGATTTTTATTTCGGATTGGAAGTATTCAAAAAATATTTCCCTGAAGTTACAGCTTATGCTTCACCAGCAACAGTAGAGCACATTAAAGCAACGGCTCAAAAGAAATTAGATGTTTGGGGCGGGCAATTGGGTAATAAAGTTACTTCAAACGTTGTTTTACCGCAGGTTCTAAAAGGAAACAGCATTGACCTGGAAGGCCAGAAATTAGAGATCATTGGTTTAGAAGAATTTCCGGCTAAAACTTTTGTCTGGATACCTTCCATCAAAGCCGTGATTGGTGGTATCAATGTATTTGGAACCACTTTTCATCTTTGGATGGCTGATGCACAAACAGCGGAAGCCCGTAAAGAATGGATCAGCGTTTTAGATAAAATTGAGGCGTTGCAGCCAACAATTGTAGTTCCGGCTCACGCCAAATCTGAAAGCGCATTCGATCTTAGCGCTGTAAAGCATACAAAAAATTATATCCAATTCTATGAAGAGGTTTTGAAAACCAACAAAACATCGGCCGCCTTGATAGCCACTTTAAAAGCAAAATATCCTGCGCTTACTTTTGACATCGCCTTGCAAATAGGTGCAAAAGTAAATACAGGCGAAATGAAATGGTAAAATTATGAGCCCTTTTCAGCCTGGCAATGTTTATCGCGTTGTCAGGTTATTCTTTTAAAAAAACAAAATGACAAATTTAGAGATAGTAAGGAGCACATACGAGGGGAAAACTTCTGAAGAAAACGGAAAAAACCTGGCAAAATATGTGGCAGAAAGCGTCACCTGGACCGAAGCTAAGGGCTTTCCCTATGCCGGTACTTATATTGGTTTAGAAGAAGTTATCAGAAATGTATTTTATCGCTTAGGCAGCGAATGGATAGATTATAAATTTACACCTGAAGACTATGTCGCCGGCGACGATAAGGTGGTTGCCTATGGCACTTACTCGGGTAGCAACAAAGCCACTGGGAAGAATTTTGAGGCGAGGGTAGCACACGTTTGGAAATTGAAAGCCGGGAAGATTACCAGCTTTGAKCAATTTGTTGATAGCCAGCCTGTAAATAATTCCATGAAGTAATAAGCGTATGCGCTGCTTTAATTGCTTTGTGTACCTGATAAATTGAATGCCATATTTAATTGGGAAGCTGGTTTAAAATCGACTTCCCAATTTCAACTTATATCGAACTGATATCCCCAAAGCAAATGCCGGTTACCCGTAAGTGAATAGTTCATGGTTAGTTTTTGACTACTGCCTCTGGCTTAGTACCGGTTTTTATTTCCTCTTTCACAGGATCTGCTGGTTTGGTATCCTTAAGAACTGTCCCGACATCTCCTGATTTTGGTTTCAGTGAGTTAACCTCTAAAGTTAATGCTTCATTTTTACTTGTCCATTCTTTTTGCTGAGCCTGTAATCCATTAATATCCGTAGTCAATTGTGTTATTTTAGCTGTCTGGCCTTCAATGGTTATATTCCTTGCAATAAGCATCTCTTTTAAACTGTCTGCCTTATTTTCAAGCCGTTTGATTACTTCATTATGGGCATCTGTTGCGCCTTCCAGCCTTGCTAATTTTACTTGTAACTGAACCAAACTTTCATTCTTGAGGACCA
>NZ_JBFUKF010000464.1:0-3751 GCF_056400985.1 Mucilaginibacter sp. P4_G9
GCCTGAAAGGACTAAGCCGTGATGAAGCCCAAAAACGACTCAAGTTTTGGTTTGATAAGCTGGGCATGGAAACCTGGTGGAAGAAAAAGATCGAAGAATTATCCAAAGGCATGCAACAAAAAGCCCAGTTTGTGGCCACCGTACTGCATGAGCCCGACCTGATTATTTTAGATGAACCCTTCAGCGGTTTCGACCCGGTAAATGCCGAAGTGATTAAAGACGAGATCCTGGAGCTTAACCGCAAAGGCGCTACCATCCTTTTCTCAACCCACCGTATGGAATCTGTTGAGGAACTTTGCGATGCCATTGCCCTCATCCACAAATCGCACAAGATACTGGATGGGAAGGTTAAAAATATCCGTAACTCCTACCGTAACGATACTTACCTGATTGAATATACGGGCCAACCTTTAAACTTTAACGGGATACAGCCATTCGCGCAGATAGGCGAAACTATTACCGATGATGACAGCCATACCATCCGCATAAAACTAAATGAGGGTAAAACATCAAACGATGTGCTGCAATACCTTATTCCCAAAACCCGCGTCAATATGCTGCAGGAGGTAATCCCCAGCATGAACGAGATATTTATTGAAAAAGTGAACGCTAAATCCCTAAGCCATGAATAAAGTATTACTCATTATACAGCGCGAATACCTTACCAGGGTAAGAAAAAAATCGTTCATTGTGATGATCTTCGTGGTGCCATTGTTGATACTGGCCATGGGAGGAGTAATTGCTTTAGTGGCCAAAGACAGTGATAAGTTATCGTCCCTGCAAATAGTTAATGTGGTAGATAAAAGCAAAATCTTTGTAGGCCAATTTCACGATGTATCAAACATAAAGTTTGTGTTAAGTCAACAGGATATAAATGCGGCAAAGGCTGAGTCAAAAAAAGATGAAAATATTTCCACGCTACTGATCCCTGCCGATTATATAAAAAAGGGCGCTGTGCAAATATTCTCCAAAAAGAAATCGGCCATACAGCTTACTGATGAGATTGAAAAACAGATGAGCGAGATAGCTTTCAACTACAACATGGTTCAGCATCATATTGATACGGCAGTTATTCATTCTATTAAAAAAACAGATATTTCTGTAAACGCTGTTGAAATTACCGAAACTGGCGATAAGGACGCCAATATAGGCGCCAACATCGGGGTTAGCATTGCTTGCGCCATATTTATCTACATATCTTTGTTTATTTATGGTGGACAGGTGATGCGCGGAGTTATCGAGGAAAAAACCAGTCGTATTATTGAAGTGATCATATCATCAGTAAAACCATTCCAGCTAATGCTGGGTAAAATTATTGGTGTAGGCTTAGTTGGGTTAACACAATTTAGCGCCTGGATAATTTTATCTGTTATATCATCAAAAATTGCAGGCCATGCCTTTAATTCACCGCAAAGTCCTATGGCTGGCCTTATAGCAACATTATCAACCATACCCTTCGGGTATATATTGGGGTGTTTCCTGTTTTATTTTTTAACAGGTTACTTGCTATATAGCGCCCTTTTTGCTGCAGTAGGTTCGGCGGTTGATAGCGAAACGGAGACACAACAATTTATGTTTCCGATAACTTTACCGTTATTATTTACCTATATGTTGTCTGTTACAGTTTTGTTCAGGGCGCCTGATAGTGCTTTGGCAGTTTGGCTATCAATAATTCCGTTCACTGCGCCGGTTGCTATGATGGTTCGTTTGCCGTTTGACCCTCCGCCATGGCAGCTTGCTTTATCCATGTTTATGATGGTTATTGGCTTTTTGTTCACTACTTATGTAGCGGCGCGTATTTACAGGGTCGGGATTCTGATGTATGGTAAAAAAGCAAGCTTTAAAGAACTCAGCAAATGGTTTTTTTATAAAGAATAACCCATTTTACTGTCATTAAATTATTTAAATCCCCGTAATTGCTAAACAATTTGGGGGATTATTTATTTTAGCTGTATGAGTAAACGCGTTGCCGTAATGGACCTTGGTACCAATACCTTCCATTTATTGATTGCCGATGGCGAAATCCACGATTACCATGAATTAGTTCATTATCACGAAGCTGTAAAGCTTGGCGAAGGCGGCGGCATCAACAAAGGCTATATTTTGCCCGAGGCCTATCAGCGCGGTATCAATACCATGCAGCAGTTTCATGAAGAGATAAAGGCCAGTAATGTTACCGAGGCAAGGGCCGTTGCCACATCGGCACTACGTGGCGCATCAAACGGTAAAGATTTTATTAAAGAGGTAAAAGACAAAACCGGCATCAGCATAGAAATTATTAATGGCGAAGACGAAGCAGCATTTATTTACCAGGGCGTAAAGATCACCGGCTGTTTATCGGCCAAAAACTCCCTCATTATGGATATAGGCGGTGGCAGCGTGGAGTTTATTTTAGGCAATACCGATAACATCATCTGGAAACAAAGCTTTGAAATTGGCGCAGCCCGCTTAATGGACCTGTTCCACCGCACCGACCCAATCCCGCCCTCATCTATTGAGGCCCTGAACCTGTACGTGGAAGATCATCTAACCGATCTTTTTGCAGCAGTAGCTAACCTTAAAATTGATAAACTCATTGGTTCATCGGGCGCCTTTGAAACTTTTGCCGAAGTGATTGAAACCGAAAAAGGTAATACCTTTGATTTAAAAGTAAACAAAAACTATAGTTTTGATGAGGATGAACTTTTAACGCTCACCAATAAATTCGTGCTTTCAACACATAAAGAAAGAGCTGCCAATAAAGCGATTATCCCGGTAAGGGTTGATATGATAGTAACAGCATCGCTCATTACCCGTTTTATTATGCATAAACTGGAAATTCATAACGTGAGCATGTGTAGTAACTCATTAAAGGAAGGGATTTTGGCGGATATGTTGGGGTTAACTTACAAAAACACCCCAGCAAGTTGAAAAACCGATGAGCAAAACCACCAGGGCGCTTAGTAAAAACTCTTTGTGAAAAACAGCAATCGCCATAACTAAACATATTATAATCTGAATGGCTATAAAAAACGCTTCACCAATTAAAGCAAACTCATCTTTTTGATACTCAATTTTTAGATATAGCGTATAAACAATAAGCACCAGTAAATTTATGCCGATGATAAGCATTCGAGGATTTATTTTTGGTTTATTTCCCTCCATTATCCTATCCCGCCCCGAAGATTCATAACACCCACACATGTGGAAAATCCAATTACCAAAATTATTAAGCCACTTAGCAGCCACGCCCATCTGCGTGCTGCAGCAGCCATGACAATACAAATGATAACATGAATTGCAATGATAAATGCATCGAGTATTAATCCGCTATCGCCGACTACGGCACAAATAACAGTATAACCAACCAGCACGCCCAAATTGATGCCAACTAATCGCATACCTGTGGTTGGTTTAGCTCCTGGCTCGTCTTCCGGAAGGTTAATTTTATTTTCTTCTTCTTTCATGTCACTATTTCATTTCTTAGTTGTTCCAAATATTCCCGTTTATCATCCCGGTAAAAAATGTTCATGGTTTCAAACGGGATGATCTGCATATCCTTGTTTACAATATGCACGCATGATTTTTTAATGGCGCGCACATCAAAGTTTTGCGCATCAATAAACTGCATAATAATTACCCTGAAAAGGTTATCATAGCTTAGACTTGGCGCATCAATCTCTGGCAGGCAGCATCTTATAGAATGCAAATGCTCTTTTGCCTTATCCACCGACTTGCCCGTGCTAAACATATTGAGTAAATGCCCTTTCAG
>NZ_JBFUKF010000465.1:0-3732 GCF_056400985.1 Mucilaginibacter sp. P4_G9
AAGTCTGAGAATCCGAACGTCTGAAAGTCCGAACGTCCGAAAATCCGAACGTCCTTTGTCCAAAAATCCTTTGTCCGAACATCCTTTGTCCATCTATCTTGCTACTTGATACTAACTACTTGATACTTTCCCCATGGGCGTTTCCCCGTCGATAGAAACGGGGCCGGGCTTTACATTCATACGCCTGCAGGCATTACGCTCGTGGGCCGGTACCCATTACAATCCCTAACGCGAACGCAGGTCAATAAACAGGCTTTTAGTACATCACACGCCGATTGTGTTCCGTTAACCAATTTGCAAAGTCAGAACAGAAGCTTCACATTTGAACATACAATGCCCTTTATATTTTATATTTTTAACGCCTAACAGTTACTATGGCTTTCAACGAAGACTCACGTGTTAAAATACCTGCTATACTGCATCTTGCACGTTTGGGCTATTCTTATATTTCGCGAAGTAAACAACAGCGAATAGAAGAAACTAACATCTTTGCCGACATTTTCAAAGAAAGCATTGCTCGAATTAACCCAGACGCGGCCAAAGATGATATAAATCGACAGCTTGATGAAATTAGCTTAAAACTTGATTACGAAGATTTAGGACGGGACTTTTATAAGGCAATCACAGCTACATCCGGTATTAAGCTTATCGATTTTAATAACTTTAATAATAACAGTTTCCATGTTACCACTGAGCTAACCTGTAAAAATGGGGAAGACGAGTTTAGGCCGGACATTACAATTCTGATAAATGGAATGCCCCTTGTTTTTATCGAGGTTAAGAAGCCAAATAACAAAGATGGCGTACTTGCGGAACGAAAACGCATTAACGACCGTTTCAAAAACAAAAAATTTAGACGGTTTGCCAACATCAGCCAATTGATGATTTTCTCGAACAATATGCCGTATGAAGATGGTGTGGTTGAACCATTACAGGGGGCGTACTATGCTACATCAGCCTACGCCGATCTGCAATTCAATTATTTTCGTGAGGAAGAAAGTCTCAATCTTGCTAAATTATTGGCAGTTGAAGATGATTCGTTGGAGAATGCGGTATTAAGAGACAATAATATAATTGCAATTAAACACTCCCCTGAATTTATTACAAACAAGCATTACGATTCTCACACCAACAAAATATTAACCTCACTTCTAAGTAAAGATAGATTAGCATTTGTGCTTCGTTATGCGATTGCCTATGTTGATGATGAAATAGAGGGTAAAGTAGTAACGCACAAACACATCATGCGTTACCCTCAACTTTTCGCAACTAAGGCGATTGAATCAAAACTTAACGAAGGTATAGACAAAGGTATTATATGGCACACGCAAGGGAGTGGTAAAACTGCCCTCGCATTTTACAACGTCAAATTTTTGACAGACTATTTTCAGAAGAAAAACACGATAGCCAAATTCTATTTTATAGTTGACCGTATTGACCTCGCGAATCAAGCCGCCACCGAATTTGCTAATAGGGGATTAGTGGTAAATCGGGTTAACTCTCGAAGCGACTTTTTAAGAGATATACAAAAAGTCAGTACAGTACTAAACAATTCAGGGGATCGGGAGATTTCGGTTGTTAACATTCAAAAGTTTACCGAAGAAACGGTTGTCGTTAAAGATTTGGGATACGATATTAATATTCAGCGTATCTATTTTCTTGATGAAGCTCACCGTAGCTATAATCCTAAAAGTAATAATCTGGCAAACTTAATTAATTCGGATAAGCAAGCAATTAAGATCGCGTTGACCGGTACACCTCTATTGCGAGAGGTTGCTAAGGACTTTGATAGCAAAGCTCTATTTGGCGATTATATTCATAAATATTACTATAACCAATCCATTATGGATGGTTATACTTTGCGTCTAATCAGGGAGGGGATAGATACAACTTATAAAATGCAGATGCAGGAGGTGCTGGAACAAATTAAAGTGCTCCAGGGAGATATTCCCAAAAGCCAGGTATTTGCACATCCCAAGTTTGTCAAGCCAATGCTTGATTACATTTTAAAAGATTTAGAAAATTTTCGAAAAGTCGAAAACGATCATTCATTGGGAGCAATGGTGGTGTGCGACACTTCTGATCAGGCCAAAGAATTGTTCACCTATTTTGAAGAACTTTACGGACCGCAAGACGTGCAGCAATTTATGGCCGCCGAGCCATCTGTTCCTTATGGAACTCAAGTAAAATCACAATTCAAAGCGGCGTTGATATTACATGATATCAATTCAAAAGACGAACGTAAGGAGCAGGTAAAACAGTTCAAATCTGGAACCATTGACATTCTATTTGTTTTCAACATGTTATTAACTGGCTTCGATGCCAAGCGCCTTAAAAAACTTTACCTGGCGCGGGTGGTAAGAGATCATAATTTGTTGCAAACGTTAACGCGCGTTAATCGGCCTTATAAAAAATACAAGTATGGATTTGTAGTCGATTTTGCAGACATTAGTTCCGCATTTAGGGAAACTAATGACAATTACTTTAAAGAATTGCAGGGAGAACTTGGCGACGAGATGGCAAACTATAGCGATCTTTTCAAATCACAGGCGGAGATTGAAGCTGAGATACAGGAAATTAAAGAAACCTTATTCCGATTTGACACTATCAATAGTGAGCTATTTCATAACCAGGTAAGTGAAATAAAAGACAAAAAGGACTTACTTGTACTGATAAAAACACTTCAGAATGCCAAGGAACTAAAAAACCGAATAAGGCTGCAAGGGCACGAAGAGTTATTAGGCAAGTTAGACTTCTTCAAACTCAATCAACTGCTACGTGTGGCACAGGCACAATTGGATAAGTTAAACCTGATTGATACTTTAAATAATGAAGGAGACACATCCAATTTATTAAACGCTGCTTTGGAAGATGTGATTTTCCTATTTACAAAAGTATCAGAGGAAGAACTGATACTAGCTGACCAGTTACAGGGGCACCTCAAAAGGACACGGGAAGCTTTACTTTTTAACTTTGATCAAAAAGATCCCGAGTTCATTTCTCTTCGAGAAGAACTGGAGCGGATCTTCAAGAAGAAAAACCTTGACCAGGTGAGTCAGGAGGATATGCGCGACAATATCTTTTTACTGAAGTCTATTTACGACCGGGTTACTGAATTGAACCGCCAAAACAACCTGCTTAAAGCTAAGTATGAACAAGATGAGAAATATGCGCGTATTCATAAAAGGTTACAGGAAAACAAAGGCATTTCTGCCAGAGAATCGCAGCTCCACGAAGCATTAATGGTTGTTAAGAGACAAACCGATGAGCAATTGCAGAACAACAAAAACATTTTGGACAACGAACCTTTTTTTAATCGCTATTTGCTGAACTTGGTTGCAGGAGAATTTGTTCAAAAGCAAAAGATCAACCTTGACTTTAAAACCACGAAGACTATTAACGCTTTGATAGCCAGCGAATACATGGCCCAATACAATAATTATATACGATGACCGATCTACTTTTTATAACGAAGACTAAACAACTTATTGATAGCCTTAAGAGCGTTTGTGCTAATTATGGTCTGGGTAATGATGGTAATGAATTTAAAATCATCACTCAGGTATTTCTATACAAATACATGAACGACAAGTTCGCTTTTGAGGCTAAGAAGGTAGAGCAATACAAGCTGGGAGAGGCAAGCAATTTTCAGGAAGCGTTAGAAGCAATACCTGATGAGAAGTACAATTTCCTAATGGCATATATTGACCCTAATACCCCACAGCTTCAACC
>NZ_JBFUKF010000466.1:0-3697 GCF_056400985.1 Mucilaginibacter sp. P4_G9
GTCTTATATTGGATAAAAGGAGTTAATGGGTCAGGTAAAAGCACATTGTTAAAATCCATTGCCGGCATTTTATCATTTGAGGGCGATATTTTGCTTGATAACAGTATCAGCATCAAAAAACAACCTGTAGCTTATCGCAAACTTGTAAACTTCGCCGAGGCCGAGCCTGTGTTTCCGGAGTTTTTAACGGGTACCGAAATGATTGCCTTATTTGCCCAGGTCAAAGGTGCGCCGGCAGGGCAGGAGCAGCACTACATAAAAACTATGCAAATGCAAGCCTATGTAGGCCAGCCGCTGGGTACTTACTCCAGCGGGATGCTCAAAAAACTTTCGCTGGTTCTGGCTTTTATGGGCAATCCCAAATTGATTTTGTTGGATGAACCGCTTATCACTATTGATACAGCATCATTAAAAATCTTGAATAACTGGATTGCCGAACGTTATAATGAACAGGGGACCAGTTTCCTGCTATCCTCACATCAAACACTGGAGCATGATGCCATGCCTGTTGCACGCGAGCTGTTGGTTGAGGAACAAACCCTAAAATTCATTACATAATGGGGCGGCCGTTAACTAACGTGTTGCTGAAAGTACTTGCCAATGGTTTTTACCAGGTGCATGCGCCAATATTGTTGTTCGTATTTTTTATTATGGTGGGATGCGTGCCGGGTAATATGCTCATCAGTTACCATGAATCGTTGATGATGGCTATGTGCAGTAGTCCGGTAATGCTGATGCTGGTTTTTGGCGGATGGCTTATTTACGTATTTAAAAGCTGGCATTACGTGTTGATACAATTACTTGCGCCCGAAAAGCAATTCCTGTTTTATAGCAGCAATGCTTTAAGCCGAAACGAACAATTAAAAAGCTGGCTTTACACACAAGCATATATTTTGCTTCCAATCATCATTTATGCACTGTTGACAGTTGGGGTAGGGCTTACGCATCATTATTATATAATACCTGTAATTATGTTGTTGTTTATAGCAGGGATAATTTATTGCAGCGCTTTGTTGTATACGCACCAGCTAAATAGTTTGATTGATGGAAGTAAGCAATCGCTATTGTTAAAGCTGAGCAGCAAGTGGCGCAAACCGTATTTTAGCTTGTACATCTATCACGTATTTGATAGTCTTAAAATCCAGTATTTTGTAACCAAAGCTTTATCATGGCTTATTATTACCGGCGTGTTTTATTTGTTTGCCGATGTTAAAAGCGATCTTAGGGTGGCAGGAATAGCAATCCTGGCGGTAATAACCGCACATGCAGTGCTGATATTTGAAGAACGTCGTTTTGAAGAAACCCGCCTCAGTTTTTCACGCAATCTACCCTACAGCCGCTGGCAATTGTTCCTGAATTTTGCAGGTGTTTATTTGTTTTTGCTGTTACCAGAATGTGTATGGCTGTTCGGCAGGTTTAACCCTTTGATGGCGTTGGAGTTATTACTTGCTGGTTTAAGTACGGCATTGCTATTTCACAGCATGCTATACTGGTTTGGCCTTAACATGGATAAGTACCTCCAATGGATCCTCGGACTTTTTATTGTGTTGTTTTGGATTAYCATGTTCCACCTGCTTTGGCTGCTGATACCGCTGAATTTTGGAGTGGGATATTTGTTTTTTTACGGTAATTACTACAACTACCAGGGAATGGCAAATAAAGATAAGTGAGTTGTAATGACTATTTTCTTTGGTCTGAATTGAATTAATGAATCAGACAAAAACGCCAACTAAACAGTATACTGCTCAATCACATCTTCCGGGATCTTAGTACCCCGGCCGGTGGCCATATCTATCATTACATAATCAAAATAACCATCGCAGCAAACTTTACCGGTACCCTTATTGCTTAAGCTAAACTTTACGCGGCAGCCTTTTTCATCAATGCTTTCAATCCCGGTTTTTACAATAAAGTAATCGCCCAAAGCGAGGGCGCGCTTATAGTCAACATGGGCCACACGCACTACCCAGCCAAAACCGCGTTCCATAAATTTTTCCATGGCCATGCCGTAGCACCGTTCCATCTGGTCGTAACGGGCAGCCAGCACATAATCAAAGTACTTGCTGTTGTGCACATGCTGAAACATGTCGATATCATCAGGACGTACACGTAATTCGGTTTCGAAAGTAGAATACATAGGAAAGTTAAAATTCAAAAAGTAAAAACTGCGCCTCACTCCTGAACGTGTTAAAAGTACGACAACACGCGAAAATTAAAAAATGAAATGCACTATATTATTACCGGAGTAATTTAAAACGGCTTTATATTTCATCCGATATTAAACATTATTGATTTGCATTTGCAATACGTTACAATATCAATGCTTCTATTTTTACGGCCAATATTGAAAAAATATTTCCATAGGTGTCTCATTTTAAATAGCGTATTGCATTTAATGAAATTTTAGTTCAATGCCTACAGTATATCCTCAATACTAATCATAATCAATTTGAAAGTTAAATTAACCATTCCCAATATCTTTATAGAACACTTATTATTTCATACATAGCAATCAGGCCCCTTAAAATAAATTTTACCTCCCTGGTTTTAATTCAAACGAAAAAAAGGCGATTGATTGGGTAATAAATAAAGCAGTAATAACTATTGAGTTAATTAGCCGCGGTGTTTATTATTTCCTATCCAACCTAACTATTGCAAAAAATCAAAATTGATCTTTTCTATACTTTATAGACTTAACAACCATTGAATGATCGATTTGGGAAATATTATTAAATAATAATTAAGTTATTTAAATAAAAGGTATTGGTTCGGTCCAAATTGCAGGCACTCGCTTTGCTCTTCTGCAGCAAATGAAAGGCAGATTTGTAAACTTCTGAATTTTAACCTTTAACGTTTTTAGCGTATAAAAAATCACCATTATTTAATTCATTAATCATGAGTAGAGAAAACAATTTCACCCAAAACAGTACCCAGGTGCATCGTAACTACAATAAACGGTTCAACATCATTTGGTCATTAATGTTATTGCTTGTTGTCTTTACAGCCGGATGTAAAAAGGAAAATACTGAAGGGGCAACAACGTCGCTTCCCGATTCCTCATTGTCGGCAAGTTTAGCGGCAACTGCCAGCCTTGCACCAATAGACCTTAAAACAGCAAATTATTTTACAATTTTAACAGCAACAGGTATTAGTACTACGGGCGTTACCTCGGTTACCGGTGATATTGGCACAAGTCCAATTGCCTCCACAGCAATAACCGGATTTGGGTTAATAATGGATACTAATAACCAATCCTCACATACATCCATTGTAACGGGAAAGGTTTATGCACCCAATTACGCGGTTCCCACACCGGCAAAAATGACTACAGCTGTAAACGACATGAAAACAGCTTTTACCACGGCAAATGGAATAACTATTCCTTCACCTTTAGTTAATAAATACGCAGGCGATATCAGTGGCCAAGTTTTACCTGCCGGCCTGTACAAATGGAGTACAGGAGTTTTAATAACAAATGCAGGTGTAACTTTAAATGGGGGACCTAATGATGTATGGGTTTTTCAGATTGCACAAAACCTTACCGTAAACAATAGCGCCATCATTACTTTGACAGGTGGCGCACAGGCCAAAAATATCTTCTGGGTAGTTTCGGGTAAGGCTACACTTGGAACATATACTAAATTCAGCGGCATTATTATCAGTAAAACACTGATTTCTTTAAATACAGGCGCTAAAG
>NZ_JBFUKF010000467.1:0-3684 GCF_056400985.1 Mucilaginibacter sp. P4_G9
CTATTAGGGTTGAACAAATTAATGATACAGTAAAACAAAATGTAAAATTTGAACACAAAAACTGCATAACCTATCACAATACCCACAGATAGCCAGCTACCTAAATTTAATTATGGACAGCTTGAAAAATAATTTTTTAGTGATGACCTTGCTTCGATATGGATTTCATATCACAGTTTTCATTCTTTTTTACATAATCGTTGACCGTTCGTATTTTCCCGTACAACAGGCTTTGGTGGAATCGTTATCAATCCACCGGTACGTAACCCCGGCATCGGTGTCACAATACGTGTTTAACGGTTTGTTGTTTTTTTCAATAGTATGTTACTGGGCTGACTACAGAATCATTCGGAAAAGCATGCTTAAAGAATATAAGATACTATATCTATTGGCTTTGGATGCGTTTTGTTTATTTCTCGCTACTATGGTTATGATCTGTCTTAACAACGTTGTTTACAATCGAAATGAAATCGCCGATGCCTTATCCCTGAATAGTGCTTCAACCATTTTGGTCTTAATATTTTTTAAAGATTGGATTTTCATTAGGATAAATAAAAAAAATGACTCTATAACGAATAGTATGCAGTGAACAGAATGGCGTTATTTGAATTAGTCTGTCAAGATGGGTGTTCGGTAGAAAGTCACAAATCATCATAGTTGAAAAAAAATATCCTACCTAAACTAAAAGAACAAAAAACGAATTAATAGATACTATGTTAGTGGAGCCATTTATAAGAGTTGGTAATCTTTATTTTAATGATACCAAAGAACAAATAAGGGGTAAATTAAATCAAAAATTTGAGGAAGGAATTAAAGAGTTTGATTCGATAAAAGAGTATTATGACTATTTTCCGGCCCTTGAATTATTTGTTTATTATAATACAAATGATAATGTAAATGCGTTCGAATTTTTTAAGTCCAATCCTGTGTTTAATAGCTTGGATCTTTTAACGATGACTTACAGTGAGCTTGTTGTTGTTTTTTCAAATCTTGACCCAGATCTCGAAAATGGTTATAATGATTTTACTTCAAATAAGTTCGGCATTGGTGGTAATGCTTCGGATGATCCAGAGGATGAAAACTCTTTGCCGGAAGCTATAATTATATTTAGAAAAGATTATTATGATTTAGTAAACTCTTAATCATTTGAGACACAAGTCAGCAGTCCTCATTTCCGGCACACAAGACTTGCGTTAAGGTGGGATTCCCGCAATAATCAAAGTCAATACAGGAAATAAAAACATTGAATGATCAGTCTGGTTCTTGTTTTTTATTCCCAAATAGTTTTGAGGCCAGGTAGTATGGTATTTTAGGATGCCTATTTTTGGTGTTTCCAAAACCTGCCTTTTCCCTCGGCTATCCATTCTAAGGCTTCTTTTATTCTTTTTTGTCGTGTATCGTCGGTTTTGGCGTCGGTAATCCAAACAATATATTCCTTACGGAAAGAGTTGGATTTGCTTTCAAAAACTTCTTTTGCTTTGGGGTTAGATACTAATGCGACCAGCAGATAATCGGGCGTTTCAAGTACCTTGGGTTTATCAGATTCCGGCTTGTTCCTTTTTATCTTGATGCCTTTTTCGTTTAACTGTATGGCTTCTTTAAGCATCACTATAAATTCATCGTCCGGTGGGAGGTCGCTTATTTTGCTGATCTTTCCTAAAAATCTTTGGATCGGTTTTAAGTCCTTGTTTACCTTCAAACGCGGGTCGGTCATCAGTTCGGCCTTCAGGAACGTGAAAGAGCAATGATTTTTATAGGATGCTACTACGCACATATTATCGCCGTTATATTCAAAATGAGGCAGGCTCCATTTTATCGTTTCTTCGGCATCCGGGCAATTTTCATGAATAAGTAGGCGCCAGTGCTCAAGAATCGGTTTTGCAAAATCTTCCGAGTTAACTATGTAAGCATCCACAGCTGAATTGTAGTTCATAACATTTAATTTTTTAAGCGTTTACGATTATCGGAACAAAAAAACTTAAACAGGTGCAGAAGATTTGGTCGAAAACTTGGATAAACAGGTCAATTTAATTACTTGCGTTGTTTCCGGAACTCCGAAGGCGACAAGCCTACATGCTTTTTGAAGAATTTGCCAAAATTAGCAGGGTCTGAAAAGTTGAGTTGATAGGCAATCTGGGCTACCGCAAAATCGGTGTATTGAATAAGCGACCTGGCTTCGCTGGCCAGGCGTTCAGCAATAAAAGTAAGTGCATTTTTGCCCGAAACATGTTTGACAGATTGGGAGAGATAATTAGCGGTAACCGAAAGCAGATCTGCGTATTCCTGCACGGTGCGCTTATTGATATAATGGTTATCAATTAACTGAATAAATTTACGCAACAGGATTTGCTGCGCTGTAGCCATTGGAATATCCTTTTTCTTTTCCAACGCAAAGTCTTCCAGGTAGTAGAGCAAACCGAGCAACTTTAACCTTGCTTCAATATGTTGTGCTTTGGCCGACCCTTCATAGGCAGCAAATACAGCTTCGAAATGTGGTGCTAACTGTTTAAATGCGGCGTGGTCAAACTTAAACAGGTTGGTATGTAACACATCAAATAGGGGAAATTGCTGGTGAAAGTCTGGTTTGAAGAATGAGAAGCATTTCGGCTTAAAATAAATCACATAACCCTCCAGTGCATTGTTATGAGCAAAGCTATACACAAGATTGGGCGAATGAAAGACGAGATAGGAATCAGGATCACGAATGGTCTGATCGCCATAGTTAACTTCGATTTTACCGGAATTGAATAGCAGGGCAAAAAAATAAAATGAACGTTTAAAAGGTGGCCTGTATATCTGCAGGTCCTGATCGAGTGGCTTTAACCTCAAACAGTAAAAGTCTGGATCAGTTGTTCGTCCCGGCCATGGAATAGAGGCCAGGAAATCGTTAATTTCTGTGTAATAAGAAAGAGTAATTTTCATTTTCTCCATAAAATACATCACATAAGGGTTGATCCTAAAATAGAAAAAGAAAATCTCTTCACCTACTGATACCAAAAATTCGCCGTCTGGAACCACTGCTACTGCAAGGGTCCACCCTTGTGGTACTCATGCTAAGTATACGCCAAGCATAGCCACCATGCACAGTCCGGAGATTGCTTCGTACTACCCATTACATGTTCGGTTTTATACAAACATTGGCGTTGAACGCTGGCTACAACTCACCCCGGCTACGCTACGCTGGCCGACCCGGCTCTCCGAAGTGTTCCGCTGTTCGAATGTCTCCCCGACTCGAACTACTATGCCTGTAGTTTGCAAAACCCTTGTGTATAGCAAAAGTAGTGCACAGCACAAGTAGTCAGTAGACTACTTACATATTGGTTCGAAGTTGGAGACATTCCAAAAGATCGACAATCACAAGTCATCTGGGCGCATTTCCGCACACAAAACTTGCACTAAGGGGGGAAATCAAATGTCATCCGCCGCATTTCCGGCACACAAAACTTGCGCTAATGGGGGTAAATTATAAACCAAAATTCAAGTTCAATTCAAAAATGCTTTTCGCACTTATTAGTTATGAAAAGCCTTTGTCCTTCGCTTACGTTCAAGCTTGGCTATACGCCGTTCCTGGCCTGCCAGCTTCTCGCCTTGTTCCTTTAGCTGCTTGTCCTTCTCAATCAGGTAAAGTGTCAATTCTTCTATCTTTTGCAGTAATTTAGTCTGGTTATCACCTACGTTTACTCC
>NZ_JBFUKF010000468.1:0-3674 GCF_056400985.1 Mucilaginibacter sp. P4_G9
ATCATATCTATAGCAGGTAATGTAATTAACATTGTTTTGGGGATTATATTTGTAAAGGGCCTGTTTGGTGTGCATCCTATGGGAATTAAAGGCGTTGGATATAGCACCCTGATAGATCGGTGTTTAATGGCTATCGTAATGGCATTTTATGTTTTCAGATCGGCAAACTTCAAATCGTATTTGAAGAGTTTTGCCATTAAAAACATTGATCGGTTACGTACCATTAATATTTTAAAGATAGGTGCACCCGTGGCAATGCAGTATACTTTTGAGATCAGCGCCTTTGGCGGCGCCGCATTATTAGTTGGTACTATAGGGATTGTTGACCAGGCGGCACACCAGATTACAATTACAATGGCATCCATGACCTACATGATGGCAAGTGGTATCGGTGCAGCCGCAGCTATAAAATCAGGAAATTACTTTGGAGTTGGCGACCATAAAAACTTACGCCTTGGAGCTATTTCTAATTATCACATTGTACTGATATTTATGAGTATAACAGCAGTAATATTTGCTTTAGGCCGGCATTTATTACCATGGATATTTACTTCTGATGAACATGTTATAAACATTGCAGCTCAATTACTTATCATAGCAGCATTCTTCCAGTTATTCGACGGAACACAGGTTGTTGGCCTTGGTATATTACGAGGCATGGGTGATGTTAACATGCCCACTATCATAACCTTTTTAGCTTATTGGGTAATTGGTTTACCAATTGGCTACGTGCTTGGCATCAAATTGCATATGGGTGTTTATGGTGTATGGTACGGATTGGTACTTGGGCTGGCCACAGCTTCTATCCTATTGTTCTTCAGGTTTAATATGATCAGTAAACATCACCGGGATAAGGCAATACCAGTATTGCCAAAAGATTAAAAATAAAGATCAGTCGCCACTTTGAAGGTATTGCAGTGTGCCTCAACTATATCTTTGATCCGGGGCGAGTAACCTCCGCCCAAACTTACCTGAACGGGAATGTTGTTGCCGATACACTGTTCAAAAACAAACTGGTCGCGGGCCTTACAAGCTTCTTTACTTAAAGCAAGCTTCCCAAGTTTGTCAGTACTTAATACATCAACTCCGGCCAGGTAAAATACAAAATCGGGCTTTATCTGTTGAATCAGTTTAGGTAAAGTGTGATATAAGATGCTTAAAAACTCTTCATCTCCGGTGCCATCTGGTAAAGGAATATCCAGGTCGGATTTTTCCTTACGGATGGGGAAATTATTAGCTCCATGCATCGAAAATGTGAATACCCCTGGCTCATTTTCAAAGATCTGCGCGGTACCATTTCCCTGGTGAACATCTAAATCAATTATTAAGATAGATGATGCTAAATTACTATATAATAAATAGTTAGCAGCAATAGCCTGGTCATTAAGCATACAAAAGCCTTCACCCCAGTTTGTGCCTGCATGGTGTGTACCGCCCGCAACATTAAACGCGATACGATTCTTAAAAGCGAAGGCACAGCCATCGATTGTTCCCTTGGCTATCCTCATTTCACGCTCAATCAGTCGGGGGGATAAAGGGAACCCAATCCGCCTTTGCTCTTTTGGTGACAATGTTAAATTTTGAAGTTGATGCCAGTAATCCTTGTCATGAGTTTTTAGAATTATCTCTTCTGAAGGTAACCCGGGAGAAAATAAATTATCTTTTGATATTACCCCCTCACGTATTAGCTGCGCCGGAATCAACTCATATTTGAGCATCGGAAACCGGTGGCCTTCCGGCAATGGGTGGGCGTATATCGGGTCGAAAGCTATTTTGAGCATGCTGTTAACCTAACATCTCTTCAACGTGTTTTTGGATATTATCACAAATGTTATCCAGCGGTAAATCATTAGCATCGTACCCAAATGGATCTTCAATCTCCTCCGCCAGCAATTCGATGCTTGCAAAAACAAACAACACAAAACCAATGATGGGCACCGTAAAATACTTGAGGTCAAAGGCCCAGGTAAATGGCAAGGTCATGATATAAGTAAAAATGAACTTCTTGATAAAAACGCTGTATGAGTAAGGGATTGGCGTTTTTCTGATGCGCTCACAAGCCCCGCAAATATCTGTAAATGAAGTTATTTCCGCAGTTATACTAAACAATTGCTCCGGGTTTATTTGCCCGCTTTTATTCAGCTTGTATATGTTTGAAATAATAGCCGATGCTACCTGGTTAGGCACGTGTTTTTCTGGGTCGATAGTCACAAACTGTTGCCGCTCTGATTCATAAACATCCCGAAGATGATCTCTTAAAGAACGGGCGTAAAGCGGGATAGCATAATTAAAAAAAGGCCACTCCTTTTCATTAACCAGGTGTTTTAACTTGATGGCCAGGTTACGGCTGTTATTGGTAAGGCTTCCCCAAACCTTGCGGCCTTCCCACCAGCGATCATAAGCAGAGTTAATACTAAAAGCCAGCAATAATGAAAAAACAAACCCGATAGTTTGATGAATATAGTTTACCTTTTTTAGCAAGCTGGTATCAGGTAGTTTCCAGAAATCTATTAACAGGTAAGTGACTACGCCTGCGTAAGCAGCAACTGCTATTATCAGCGGAAAAAGTTCGCGTAATGTGTCCGCTTTGTTAAGCCTGAAAACGAAAGAAAACCACTCTTTGGGATTGTAATAAACCATATAAAAAATTATTTAAAAGCTTCTAATGAATCAGCCAGATACTTAGCGGTGTAATAAACATCTTCAAAGGTATTATAAAGAGGCACCGGACTCAGGCGGATCACGTCAGGTTCGCGCCAGTCGCCAATAACACCGTTATCGGCCAGGTATTTAAAAATTGCTTTTGCGTTATGCTTACAAACCACCGATAGCTGGCTGCCACGGATAGCCGGATCGGCAGGCGTAATAATCCTGAAAATGTCTTCTGCGCGCTCATTATTTATCTCGTTAATTAAAAACTCCAAATAACCCGTCAGGGCAAGACTTTTTTGCCGGATGATATCCATATCGTCTGCATCATCAAAAATAGCCATAGAGGCTTTAAATAAAGCAAGAAGCAATATCGGGCTTGTGCTTACCTGCCAGCCATCGGCCCCTATTTCCGGATCGAAGCCGGGAGCCATTAAAAAGCGCTTATCGGCACGGTATCCCCACCAGCCAGCAAAGCGGTTAATTTTCTTATTGGTAAAATGTTTTTGGTGCACAAAAATGCCACTGATCCCTCCCGGACCTGAGTTCATGTATTTGTATGAGCACCAACAGGCAAAGTCGGCACCCCATTCATGCAATTTCAATGGGACGTTACCCGCGGCATGCGCAAGATCGAAACCTGCATAAGCGCCTGCTCTGTGAGTAGCATCGGTAATAGCCTTCAGATCAAAAAATTGCCCGGTGTAATAATTTATCCCGCTAAAAAGCACTAAAGCCAGCTCATCGGCATGCTCATTTATAGCTTGAAGTATATCTTCTGTTCGTAATGTAACTTCTCCGTCGCGCGGAGAAACCTCAATCACTGCATCTTTGGGATCAAAGCCATGAAACTTAACCTGGCTTTCCACAGCGTATTGATCCGATGGAAAAGCACCGCTTTCCATGATTATTTTAAATCGTTTGCTATTTGGTTTATAGAAGCTTACCATCAGCAAATGAAGGTTTACTGTAAGTGAATTCATTACTGTAACTTCATTTTCCTGCGCGCCAACTATCTTTGATAT
>NZ_JBFUKF010000469.1:0-3660 GCF_056400985.1 Mucilaginibacter sp. P4_G9
GTAATATCACGCTGCGGATTTGCCAGCATCTCGTAACCAACCATAAATTTTTTAACCGTTGCCGATCGTAGTAAAGGTGGATAAAAATGCATGTGCCAATGCCAATATGGGTGTTCGCCCATATTTACGGGTGCCTGATGCATGCCTGCAGAGTATGGAAACGAGGTTTCAAACAGGTTATCGTACCGCACTGTTAACCTTTTTATAGCATCAGCAAGGGCGTTTTTTTCATCATCGGTAAAATAAACTATGCTGGTAACGTGCCTTTTGCTTACTATCATGGTTTCATAAGGCCAAACCGCCCAAAAGGGCACTACTACAACAAAATGCTCATTTTCAAAAACAATACGTTCCCGTCGTTTAAGTTCCAGGGCTATATAATCGCCAAGCAGGCTTCGGCCCTTTTGTTCAAAATGAGCTTTTTGCTGCTGGGTTTCTTTAGCTATCTCAACCGGGATGCTGTTTTGCGCCCAGATTTGCCCATGAGGATGCGGATTGCTGCAGCCCATAATATCGCCCTTGTTTTCAAATATCTGGATATGTTTTATCCATGGAAACGACGAAAGGTTCTCAAATTCGGATTGCCATACATCGACAACTTTCCTGATCTCGCCGGTTTCCATTTGCGGCAAAGTGAGGTCATGCCTTGGCGAAAAACTGATAACCCTACAAATCCCCCGCTGGCTGTTGGCTACCAATAATTCATCGTCATCCAAGCCACCATCGGGGGTGTTCAGCAACAATGATGAGTAGTCGTTTGTAAAAACAAAGCTTGCTTTGTAATCAGGATTCTCGCTCCCATCGGCCCTATTATTGGTGGGGCAAAGGTAGCATTGCGGGTCGTATTGCGGCCTTTCATCGGCTTGTGTGGCCTCCACCTTACCCTGCCAGGGGCGTTTTGTGCGGTGCGGAGATACCAGGATCCAATCGCCTGTTAAAATATTTAAGCGACTGTGCGGATGCTCTTTAAGATCGAAATTATTAGTCTCCATTATGTTATTATACAGATTTTATTGGCTTATGGCAATTGGTTATTGCTTTTGATTTTTCAAAAGTAGAAAAATAAATGTAAATGTTACATTTAAAATAAAAAAGTTTAGCTTCCTCTAAACCTCCCGCTGAAAGGGAAACTTATAAAATCAATAATAAGAGAATAAATCTATCAAAAAAAAACGGCGAACTGTGAAGTCCGCCGCTCTAAACCAGGTTTTAGTGAATGTTTATTTAGCCACAATAGCTTTTTTCTTTACTGCGGTAGCCGCTTTTTTTGTTTTAGCAGCAGCTGATTTTTTTGCTTTTTCAACTTCGGCTTTTGCATTGGTATTAATGGCTTTTGCCTGGGTTTTGGCTTTGGCTTTTACATTGGCCGCGGCTTTTTTTGCCGTTGCAGTTTCGTTCCGGGCTTTAGTGGTAATTGCCTTAGCTTTTTCGTTAGCTTTGGCTTTTATATCAGCTGCAGTAGCTTTTGCTTTATCGGCAGTTGCCTCAGCCTTTTTGGTAGCTGCCGTTTTTGCAGTAGTAGCCTTTTTGGTGGTTACTTTATCTTTTAGCGCTTCAAATTTATCTTCGGCGGCTTCTTTTACGTCTTCGGCAGTGTCCTTAGTGCTATCCCACAGTCCTTCAATAGTCTCTTTAACCTTTTCAAAAAATCCTTTTTCTTCAGGTTTAGTTGCGTTAGTACTCATGCTGTTTACAGGTAATTGGTAAATATTAATTTATTGTTTAATTATAACCGTTATAATTAAATTTTGTTTTTACTGCAAGTTTACAAATGGTACTTTAACCCGCCTATACTGTAATAACAACTGTTTAAATTATAAACCGTAATTTTGCCGCCTATATATACGATATGAAGTTTCCGAAATTTGCCGACCTGATACTATTTGAGAATGATGATGTGATTGTAGTTAACAAGCCACCTTTTTTAAGTTCGCTTGATGAACGCGAAGGCGGCGAGGTAAATTTACTCAGGCTGGCTAAGGGTTATTGGGACGATGCTCAGATTTGCCATCGTTTGGATAAGGAAACCTCCGGCGCGCTTATCATCGCCAAAAACCCGGAGGCTTACCGCATGGTAAGCATGCAGTTTGAAAAACGCCAGGTAAAAAAAGTATACCATGCCGTTATCGATGGCACCCATACATTTGATAATCTGCTGATAGATTTGCCCATATTAAATGTTGGCAAGGGTAATGTAACCATTAGCAGGCAGGATGGTAAACGTGCCGAAACCTGGTTTCAGTCATTGAAATACTTTAAGCACTATACCCTGGTGGAATGCCGCCCGGTAACCGGCCGTATGCACCAGATAAGAATACACCTGGCAACTCAAAGGGCATCTATAGCCGGCGACGAAATGTATAAGGGCGAGCCCGTTTTTTTATCAAAAATAAAAAGGAAATACCATTTAGGGAAAGATCAGGAAGAACTGCCTATCATGAAACGCTTTGCACTTCACGCTTATGAGGTAACATTCAAAATTAGCCCTGAGACAGAGATCACTATACATGCCCCCTATCCCAAGGATTTTGAAACGCTGCTGAAACTATTAGAAAAATTTGATAGTTAGTTTCATTATTATTTTAGCAGCATACGTAGTAGCCGTTACTATTGAGTAGTGGTATCTTTCGCGGCAACTACTCTTTGAGTGGTTGTGTCTTTTTTACTACTAACAGCCAATTCTTTTTTGGTGGTGCTTTTAGACGATACAGGGGCTGCATTGTCTTTTTTACAGGAAAAATAGCCTGTGGCAATAATTGCCATACATAAAAACGTAATTTTTTTCATAATTTTAAAACGGATAGTACTTAGTACAATAGTAATTAAAATAAATACCCCAATCAAATAATGCTTACAAAACAGATAAACATATGAATAATCTTAACTCACCGATCGGTAATATTTCATTATAATTAACCTAATAAGTTCGTTTAACCTGATTTTGAGCAGCATACATAGTAATGAATCTTAATTAATACATGCTTCCTCACAAACAAATCGATATACTTTGACCCCGTAAACAGGATTAAAATATTGCTGTAAATGCTTGATAACACAAGTTTGACTTTATTTTTAGCAAGCATATTTTTATTCTAAATTACCTGCACTTTGAAAACACTTCGCTTTATTATATTAATTTTATTAATTTGCTCATTAACAACCAGTTATGCAGAAACCAGCGCAAAAAAAGATAGCCTGGTCGATTATATTTTACTTAAAGATCAGCAGAAACGTGAAAACAAAGTAATCAGGTATATCAAGTTATTTTTTCAAAACGCACCTTTAAACCAGCTTGTTGCAAAAAAAAAGGCAATAACCGATACTTTTGTAAGGTATAATTTGGAGCAGAAGGAGTCTATTTTATACTTCATGGAAAGTATATACCAAAGACGGCTTGAAAAGCTCCAGGAATCGCAAAATGCCCTGGTAAAAGCTATTGACGAGGCACACAAAAGCAGCGATCATCTACTTCTTTTTGATTACTTTACCCATCTTGCATTTGTACAAACCGACGAAGGGAACTCAATTGGAGCAGTATCCAGTTATGGATTAGCCAAAAACGAAGTTAAAAATCTAAATGACCCATATTTGGAGGCAGTACTAAATGTCAATATATCTGATATATATTATAAAAGCGGGTTATATAGCCAGTCCCTATCC
>NZ_JBFUKF010000470.1:0-3644 GCF_056400985.1 Mucilaginibacter sp. P4_G9
GTATATAACCGTACCACCCATAACAACTCTTTAAACCGCTTTATTAACCTGGGGCCATACAAATTTGTAAAAAACAGGTTTGAGGATGTAACGCCCGACTCGCCAAAGCTGGATGTATACTACTTTTTAACCCCCCACCCCAAAAAATCATTACAGCTGGAAATCCTGGGCCGTACTACATCAGCCAACTACACCGGTACGCAGGTAAACCTTAACTGGAAACATCGCAATGCCTTTAAAGGTGCCGAGGCTTTAGCCATAACCTTATTTGGTAGTACAGATGTGCAATTGGGCGGTAACAATAATGGCTTTAATGTATACCAGGCCGGTATCACCACCACAATATCGTGGCCAAGATTCATCAGCCCCATATATCCTAAAGCCGATAACGCTTATATTCCACGTACCAACTTAACATTAGGATATACACTGGTTAACCGGCAAAAGCTATATACTTTAAATTCGTTTAACGCATCGTTTGGTTACCAGTGGAAAGAGAATGTTCACCGCAGTCACGAGCTAAACATCTTCAATTTATCATTTGTAAACCCCGAAAGTGTATCACAGCTTTATAAGGATAGCATAAAAAATACCCCAAACCCCGCATTACAGCATGTTATTGACAAGCAGTTTACCCTGGGCCCAAGCTACGGCTACACCTTTACCAATACCACCGAAGATTACCGAACCAATACACTGTACTACAACGGCAAAGTTGGTTTATCAAACAATATATACGGCTTGATTACCGGTGCCGATACTACCGCAGGCAAAGTAAAAAAGTTATTTGGCGCAATATTTAATCAATATGTTAAGCTGGAGAATGAGATAAGGTTTTTCCATAAAACCGGGCCTAACAGCACTTTTGCCAGCCGCCTGATAGTTGGCGTTGGCTTACCTTATGGCAACTCAACCCAGTTACCATACAGCCAGCAGTTTTTTATAGGCGGACCAAACAGCTTGCGCGGTTTCCAGGCACGTTCAATAGGCCCGGGATCATATAACCCTGCCACAGCTGTAAATGTTAACCGGGGCGATTTTTTACCTGATGAATCTGGTGATATAAAAATTGAAGCCAACGTGGAATATCGGCCAAAATTATTTAGCATTGTACGTGGCGCCTTGTTTGTTGACGCAGGTAACATATGGCTGTTGCACAGTGGCGGACGAAAGGGCGCCGCTTTCAGCAAAGATTTTTTGAATGATATTGCCGTTGATGCCGGCTTTGGTTTACGTTTCGACCTATCTGTACTGGTACTGCGCACCGACCTTGGCTACCCGCTCCGCTCGCCCTACGCTACAAATGGTCAACGCTGGAACTTTAACACCCGCTATGCCGTGTTTAACTTGGCCATTGGTTATCCATTTTAATTAACGACACATTTACATTTGTGAATCGCTGATTGTAATCTGCATATTTGCATAGCTACAGTTTGCACATCTACAATTATGACATCCATTCCCCTCCAGATCATCGACCTGCACGACGATGGCTTTCATCCCCTGATAGAGGTTATCCTGTTTGGCAAAGCTTTTATTATGGTATTAGATACCGGTGCATCAAAAACTGCTTTCGATCAAACCATGCTGGCCGGGGCAAGTGACGCAACTTCCATATTGGAGAGCGACAGGCTGTCAACAGGTTTGGGTACCAATACCATGCAATCGTTCACTGCCATCATTAGCGGCATGCAAATAGGTGATTTAACGGTTGATGATTTTGAAGTGGCCGTGCTTGATCTATCCTCCATCAATATAGCCTACGGCCAGATGGGTCATCCCGAAGTTTTAGGAGTTTTAGGCGGCGATATCCTAATGAAATATAAGGCTATTATTGATTATGGCAAGCAGGTCATGAAGTTAAAAAAGCTCCGCGATACAAAACGCAGGGATGGAAAAATAGCATAATGTAGAACTTTTCGTCCGCTCAGGGTCTCCATGAAAAGGGACCCCAAGCGGGCCGGCTTAGTGCTACTTGTTGGTACAGTGCTACCTGAATCCCTCAGGATGCTCTATTCAGAGAGACTCTGAGCGTAATTTAAGGGGGTTAAAATTTGTATTGATTATTAGCTCTCAAGTTTTTAATACCGATACGTGCCAACTCCTCCAATTGACGACCTGGGCCAAGCTCTATATCTTGAAATTTTTTAAATCCATAGCTTTGAAAAAAAGCTTCAGTATGAACATACATTTCTTTTAAAACGCCAATAAGTGAAGAAATATCACGCTCGTAACTTTCACTTTCATAGTTGAACTGATAATTGCTTTCGTATTCCATTAATAGTTCATTACCATCGCCGCTATAATAATTGATTATAAATTCAATTATCATTTTATTAGTAGAGAAATCTTTCCCGTATACCTCGATTACAGGTTCATACATAAACTCAGTTAAGTTTTTTTCTAACTGGTTTGTATGCAATACATATTTAATAACCTTAATGATTTCAATATTAAGTATTTTCACAATTAGTTGTTTTTTCTTTGAATATACCTTTTTTTACAGAAAAAATAAACCTTACACTATACTACCCGAATCCCTCAGGGTCTTCTATTCAGAGAAACCCTGAGGGTACAAGAAGGCTTTTATCATTGTAGGGTTTATATTGGAACAATCGTTCCAATATAAACCCTATTCGGCTAGGCATTTATTGTTGTGCTGGATACAGGGCATCTAAAACCGCATTTGACCAGGCTATGCTTGCGCAAGCTAGTGAAACAACTTCTATATTGGAAAGCGACAGGCTATCAACAGGTTTGGGTACCAATACCATGCAATCGTTCACCGCCATAATCAGCGGCATGCAAATCGGCAGTTTATTGGTTGATGATTTTGAAGTTGCCGTATTGGATCTATCTACCATCAACGTAGCCTACAGCCAGATGGGCCATCCGCAGGTATTGGGCGTTTTAGGCGGCGATATCCTGATGAAGTATAAAGCAGTAATTGATTACGGTAAACAGGTTATTAAATTAAAAAAGCCCCGCTTTAAAAAGCGGGGCTAAATATTATTTGATTAAAAGCATCTGCACATCTGAAATCTGCAAATTTGCACATCAATCCTATGTATCAATTTTGGCATACTTAGCGTTACGCTCAATAAACTCGCGGCGTGGGGCAACCTCATCACCCATCAGCATACTAAAGGTATGGTCGCACTCGGCAGCGTTTTCTATAGTAGCGCGTTTAAGTGTACGGGTGGCAGGGTTCATGGTAGTATCCCAAAGCTGAATATCGTTCATCTCGCCCAAACCTTTGTAGCGTTGTATGTGAACACTATCTTCTTTACCGGCACCTTTTAAGCGCTGTACGGCAGCATCACGCTGCACATCGTTCCAACAGTATTCAAACTCTTTACCTTTTTTAACCTGGTATAGCGGCGGCGAAGCAATGTATACATACCCGGCTTCTACCAACTCTTTCATATAACGGAAGAAGAACGTAAGGATCAGCGTGGTAATGTGCGATCCATCCACGTCGGCATCCGTCATGATGATGATCTTGTGGTAACGCAGTTTGGTAATGTTAAGCGCTTTATCATCATCAGGTGTACCGCGGCTAACGCCAAGGCCGGTAAACATGTTCTTGATCTCTTCGTTCTCGTAAATTTTGTGCTCCATGGCTTTCTCCACGTTCAGGATCT
>NZ_JBFUKF010000471.1:0-3639 GCF_056400985.1 Mucilaginibacter sp. P4_G9
CCCTGGAATGATGGGTGGCGAAAAACACCGTCGCTGGTTACTTCGCTGAAAGCTACTTCGCAAACCAGATCAGGCTTCAACCATGTTGCTTTTGCTTTAGGTGGATTTGGCCTGAAACGTGATGGCTTGTTCACATCCGGTATGGTATCAAACGGACTTTTATCGGTAATGAGCGGCTTAAACTGCGCCATCATTTCCTTTTGTACCTTATCCGAAAAGCCGGTACCCACTTTACCCACATACTGCAGACTTTCACCCTCATAAACCCCCAACAGCAAAGAGCTGAAATGCTTTGAGGTATCCTCGTTTTTGGTAAAGCCGGCAATTACCACCTCCTGCCGTTTGCTAACCTTGATCTTAAGCCATTCTTTCGACCGCAGATCTGCCGAGTAGGTACTGCTTGCTTTTTTGGCGATAATCCCCTCCAGGCCCATCCTTTCGGCTGCTTTAAAAAAGTCGGTACCACTGGCATTAAATACTTTGCTTACGCGGATGCGGTCATCATCGGCAGGTAAAACAGCCTTTAATATAGCCTGGCGCCGGGTAAGGGGTAGGTCCATGAGGTTTTTACCATCGTACCAAAGAATATCGAACACGTAGTAAACCAATTCGCCATCGGCCTCGCTGCGCCAGTTTTGCAGGTTGCCGAAATTGGAGATTCCCTTATCATTCAAAACCAATATTTCGCCATCAAGCACTGCATTAATCTCCCAGCCCTGCAACAGTTTACGGATGGGGTAAAATTTTTCGTTAAAGGTTTTGTTATTACGCGATAGCAATTCCACCTCGCCTTTATTGATAAAAGCAAGGGCGCGGTAGCCGTCCCATTTCACCTCGTAAACCCAATCAGGATCATCAAAGGGCTCATCAACCAAAGTTGCCAGCATGGGCTTTATTCCCGTTGGAATTTTGGCTTTGGGCGCTTTTTTTAATATAGCAGTGGTATCAATATCCTCCGGCTCGGCCACACTTTCTTTAGGCTCGGTTRCTTCAATCAATTTTTTTATTGATGCCGGCTTCTTTGGCTTTTCTATATCCTCTGCATGACCATGCTGCCAAACCTTGTCGCCGGTTTTTTCCATGGCCTCAATGGTTTTACCAGAGAGCACCGATTTATCTTCTTTAGTGACATCCTTTTTAGATGCAAAATCATCATCGTGTTTAATCAGCAGCCAGGCATTATCGCCCATGCCATGGGTTTTAACCAGGGCAAACTCGCCCTCCAGTTTTTTGCCGTGCAGCTTTATTTTGAGCGAACCTGATTTTAGTTGTTTAAGCAGTGCCTTTTCCTGTTGTTTTTTATCTTTTATTTCTTCAATGGGCTCATATGTCCCCTCATCCCATACAATGACTGTACCGCCGCCATATTCGCCCTGCGGAATGATGCCCTCAAAATTTCGGTAATCATAGGGATGATCCTCCACCATCATGGCCAGCCGCTTGGTTTTAGGGTCGGTGGATGGCCCTTTGGGTATTGCCCAGCTTTTGAGTACACCATCCATCTCCAGCCTGAAATCATAATGCAGGCGTGAAGCATCGTGTTTTTGAATAACAAAGGTAAGGCTATCCTTATCCCGGCTTTTTCCGGCTTTGGGCTCGGCGGTCTTGGTAAAATCCCGCTTTTCGGCATATTTTTCCAGGCTCATGATAAATGATGTTTTTTAGGATAACATCATACGGCGAGAGAAAGTTTCGGCGTAATTAAATCCCGAAGTTTACATCAGCGTTAAAGCCCTCTCCCGAGAAGAGGGCAAAATGAAATCGTTATTTTTTATTAGCTATTTTACGAYCATTATCCCGATTAGAGGTTTGGTCGCTGCGCTGGCCGCCGCCATTAGTGATACCAGCTTGTTTTTTTGCCGCTTTTTGATCTGTAAAAGCCCTGTCGGATGTTGAATTACCCTGCATATTTCCACTGCGATTTAAATCCTGTTGATTTTTCATGATCTGATAATTAAGTAAACAATAATCAATTGACACAAGAAGTGTGCCGGGAGGAAGCCCACTTGTTTCAAAATATTTTTTTAAAACCCTTTGTCCAATATTTGTTGTTCCATTTGATATAGATGTATAAGTCAAATTTTAAACGATCTAAAAATCAAACATCATGAGAAAGTTAACAGCATTTAATTTTGTAACCTTAAATGGTTTTTATAAAGATGCCAGTGGCACAACCGCCTGGCATGAACATGACGACGAAGGCAGCAGGTTTGCCGGGGATAATATGCAGGCCGGTAACATATTGCTTTTTGGGCGTATCACCTATGAAATGATGGCCGGTTTCTGGCCTTCGCCTATGGCCCTGGAAAGCATGCCCGAAGTTGCCAAAGGCATGAACGACGCCCAAAAAATTGTTTTCTCAAAAACATTAAAAAAGGCAGACTGGCAAAATACTACAATCGTCAGCGACATGATAGCCGAAGTTAAAAAGCTAAAGCAAACACCCGGCCACGACCTGACGATATTGGGCAGCGGCAATATCATTAGCCAACTGGCCGACGAGGGTTTGTTAGATGGCATTCAGCTCATGATTGACCCAATAGCCCTGGGCAGCGGTACACCGATATTCAACGGCGTAAACAAACAACTCAACCTGGAATTAACGGATACCAAAATATTTGAAAGCGGGGCTGTGTTGCTTGCCTATCAATTATTATAAAATGTAAATTGGCAGGAGTTAAACCAATACCCAAAAAACCAGTCGTACCACCACAAAAAACATAAACTATGAAAAAGTTATTATTAATGATAGCGCTTATAGCCGGTTTAGGCCTGTTTGCTAATGCACAAGACAAAGCCCCTGTAACACCTGCTTTAAAAGCATCCAAACAAACCAAGGTATTAACCCAACAATTAAACCTTAACAATAGCCAGATCAGTAAGGTGAACGCCGTGTTGCTGGAGCAGGCTAAAAGCCTGGATAGCTTAAAAGCGCTTAAAACAACCAATGACAAAAAAGAGCAGAAATATGCGCATAAACTGATACGTGACCAGGCTGATGCGAAATTAAAGGCGATACTTACTCCTGAGCAAAAAACTAAATATGTTGCTTTAGTAGCAGCGAAAAAAGAAAAAAAGGAAGCTAAGAAAAAGGCTGATGCCGCACCCGCCGCACAGAATTAATGCTGTAATATTATTTTATTGATTGAACCCTTAAAAGCCGCCATAAGTACCGCGGCTTTTAAATTTATACTTGTTGTTTTACTACTTATTGTTGGCTAACCAATATTACCACAAAAAGAAAATAATTAATGTAAATCATACAATAATTCATAAAAAATAACGTATTTATTTTTAATACGCGAAATCGAATGCTGTAAACTTTGTGATATTTTTTATAAAGTTTACTACTTTTTAAAATTCAAAGTCATATTGATATCATTGATGCTTAAAATAAACATATTGATATACAGGCGATAACGTGTTAAAACAACAATTATTTTATTATCAATATTACATAGTAAGTTGTTAATTTTTATCAAATTGTTAATAATTAATATTTTTACTTAAAACATTTGCAAAATAAAAGATGTGTTGTATATTTGCAGTGTAATAAATGTAAGGCGCTGAACGGCAGCAACAGATGGTTCGAGACCTCCCTTACAGCTCTTCTCATAATTTAGGTTTATAATTGGTTAG
>NZ_JBFUKF010000472.1:0-3636 GCF_056400985.1 Mucilaginibacter sp. P4_G9
CTATAGTCCCTTTTAGTAAATGCACTGAACTGAGCTTTTACTTTTCATCAATCAAAATACTGACTAACAAACACTTGTATCATATTTTTAAAAGCAAAAGGGTGTTCGATATATGCTGAATTATTATTCTCAATAGCTTCACTTTTAGCAAAAATCGGCCTAAATCCGTTCAATAGGTGATTTTAGTGTTTTATTTTACACCGGGTGTTGCGCCATATGGACATTTCGGAGCCATTGACAAGCTCATTCCGAAAACTACAAACAGGTTATTCTGGAACACTTTTACCATGATAACTTCTTGATTTTCTTGTATATAGGTAACCATATTGTCGCGAATCCGAAATACATCTCCTACATCCGCCGTTGTTTAGGAACCAGGATCGTACTAATAAATTAACTCTTACTTTTTGCTAAGGTTTTTTGCTTAACCAAATTCTATTAAAGTATAACTTTTCATTTTCTTTAGGGCTTACCTTTAAGGTAACCTTGTAAAAACCTTCTTTAGTAAAATCAAACATACCAATTCGGTTATTCACAAATTCGTCTGTATAACTATCATGAGGCTCTACCACCACCTTTCCGGTGGGTTTTAACGTTTGTGACAAATCCTGATGGCCTGCGCTAATTTTAACCGGCATTCCGGTTTTTGAGTCATTATGGTATGATATATCTACATTATAAGTTCCGGGGCCGGGGATATAAATCTGCCATACAACTAAACCATCTTTATCTATTATCAAATGAGAAGGGCGTAGGCCATCAAATTGCACCTGTTTATATTTTGAAGGATTTTCTGTGTCATTTTCACTACTTAAAGCAAGCCCTCCAAAGGTAGATTCGGCCACGGTCTTTTCATCAAGCTCCAGTGATTGTGCATATTGCAATGCAATTACCGAAACAAAATGATCTGCGGCAACCTGGGGCAATTGAATATGGGTATATGGGCCTGATTGCGTAAAGCGCAATGCCATTTTACCAGATGGCGTAATCAGCTCTGTTTTTTCGGCCTTTGATAGAATTCCGGTTAAACGCAGCACATGATCTAATGGCCAGTTATACACCTGTAGGTAAACGATCTGTTTTTTGCCCAGCTTTTTTGTGGTTATCCGCCCCCAATCGTGTTGATTAGGCCGCAATTCAAGACCAGTACACCCATAAACAGATTCTCCGTTTTTAGAAAGCCATGCGCCCATATCATCCAATCTCGTTACATCTTCGTAGGGAACGGAACCATCCGCCCGTGGACCTATATTTAAAGTGAATCCTCCATTGAGGCTAACATTACCTATTAAAGATTGTAATAACTGGCTGGTAGACTTATACTCATTCTCCAGGGCGTTGTACCCCCATGAATGTGCAATTGTTCCCGAAGTTTCCCAGGGATGGTTTGTATATACCGCACCCAGCTGGTTGTCGCCCATGGTTTCAAAATCAATGCCCGGATCACTTGCCGGTAATCCCAGCCTGGAATTTATAAGGCAACCTGGTTGTAACTCATGTATCAGCTTGATGACCTGGTCCAGTTGCTCCTTTTTTACAATAGTGGATTTATAATCTATCCACATATCAAACCAGATCATAGCGATGTCACCATAATTGGTTAGTAGTTCGCGCAATTGCGGCAAAACTTTTTCCTGCCAATATTTATTGTATTGCTCATCAGTAATCCGGCCGGTTATTTCCTGGTTGTGATCCCAGCCATTTGGATGTTCCCAATCAAGCCAATGTGAATAATAAAAACCCAGCTTCATATTATGTTTTTTACAGGCGGCCGCTAACTCCTTAATCACATCCCTGTTTGTACCGCTAAGTTTGCTAAGGTTAGCATCGCTTACTTTAGAATTCCAGATGGCTATCCCATCGTGATGCTTGGCGGTAATAAGGATATATTTCATTCCTGCCTTTTTAGCCAGCAATACCCATTGTTCCGGGTTTATTTTATTCCAATCAAACCGTTTTGCCAACTGAACATATTCATCCTCCGAAATACGATTGCGGTAGCGGAGCCATTCTGCATAATTATTTCCGTTTCTCAGGCGTTCGCCTTTCCATATCCCTTCCGCGCCACTATATACGCCCCAGTGAATGAACATCCCAAAACGGGCATCGGTAAACCATTTAACACGGTCATGATGATTTGAGAGCTGTTGAGCGCCGACAGGGAGCAAAATGGAGATAAGCCATAAAAAAAGGAAGAACCGTTTCATAATTTTTTATTTATTGTTAGTGATAATATTCAAATTTCTTTTGCCTCAGGTACAGATGGATGATTACCTAAACAGATATAAGAAATAATAATCCTGATGTAACAAAATTCATCAGGATTATTATTCAACAATTGTTTTAATAGCCAATAAGGCATGCTTTGAATATTAATATCCTTTCGTCGGTATCAAATTGGGGTTATTTTGCAACTCAATACTCGGAATAGGAAATAAAAGCTCTCTTTCGGTTAAAACGGGGCCGTAAGAGAATTTATGCCCAACGTATTCGTCAAACTGTTTGGAACTAACATTAAACGCTTTTCGAAGACGGGCCATATCGAACCAAGTAACATCTTCAAAGCATAATTCATACCAGCGTTCTTTCCAAACGGCCTCGCGAAACTGATCTTTTGACAGGCCGGCCAGGTTTGGCAACTGCGCCCTTGTTCTTATCCCGTTAACAGCGTCATATGCTTTACCTGTTGGGCCGCTTACTTCGTTGGATGCTTCGGCATATACCAGCAGCACATCAGCATAACGGATAAGCGACCAGTTAAGATCGCTGTTGGCTGTATTGGTTTGTGCATCAACATCAAAGAGTTTGTAAAGGAAGTAACCCCCTAAATTCACCTCAATTTTCCTGTCATCCTGATTTGTAAATTTGGTAAAAAAGAACTGCCCTTCTTTGGCGCGCAAATCGGCCGGATCGTACGAATTTACAAAATCTGCAGTGGCGTAAATACCGCCGGTTTCTGCAGAATACGCAGAAATATTTTTGTTATAAGGAATAATTAATGACTGCCAGCTACCGGGGATAACCTGTGTTTTAAATTGGATCATAAAAATATTTTCCTCAATATTCTTCTTGTTCGGGTTGTGTAAATCAGAATAGTTATCAAAGAGTTTAAATTGTTTTGAGTCAATAACCTCCGCTGCCTTTTTTGCGGCCAGGTCATAATAGTCATTACCTTTTTTTAACGGATACCCAGCCATAGTAAGGTATACTTTGGCAAGCAATGATTTTACCGCCCCCAGGCTTACCCTTCCACCAGCATCTATCCATGGTAAGCCTGCCGCCTCGGCTGTTGTTAAATCACTCACAATCAATTTGTAAACATCTTCCGGGGTTGCCTGTTTGGGTTTCAACTGTGATGACGTCAAGTCAATGGGTTCGGTAATCAAGGGTATATTAGCAAACATTTGCACCAGGCTGAAATAATACCAGGCCCTTAAAAAATAGGCTTCCCCAAGTAATTGTTTAACTTGTGTGGCATCCATGCCCGCTATTTTGGGTATGTTAGCTATAGAAAGGTTAGCATTGCCAATACCCCTATAATAACTTCGCCAGTAGGTTTGTCCATAGCCATTTTCTGCTGTATTTTTCAAGTCTTTTATAAAATAGCTATTAACCGCCTGCCCCAAATCGGTGGCC
>NZ_JBFUKF010000473.1:0-3594 GCF_056400985.1 Mucilaginibacter sp. P4_G9
GCCTATTTTCATACCCAGGAATATGCGCCGCTGATTATTGGCGGGATACCGGATACCGTAGCTAAAAAAGTAAATTATGGTTTAGAGATTCCCGGCTTACTGAGCTTTTTGGTTCACGACAATTTTAAAACATCTGTGAATGCGTTGGACAAGATCCCGTTTAAAGATCAGCCTCCTGTTGCCATTACGCATTATGCATTTCAAATCATGGTAGGCATCGGTACACTGATGATGTTTATCGGGATCCTGTATTTTATTGCCCTTTGGAAAAAGAAGGAATGGTTTAACAAAGCATGGTTTCTTAAACTATTCATTATTGCCACGCCATTGGGCTTTATTGCCCTGGAGGCCGGATGGACAGTTACCGAAGTTGGCCGCCAGCCGTGGATAATACAGGGTGTTATGCGCACAAGTGATGCCGTAACCAAAATGCCCGGCATTCAGTATACTTTTTACCTGTTCTCCTTCATTTACTTTACCCTGAGTGTATTTGTTATTTTCCTGCTGAAAAGACAGATTCAGATGGTACCAGAATTGTACGACCGTTAACCCGCTGATATTATGTTATACGTTGTTATCCTATTTTTATTTGCCGCCATTACCCTCTATTTCCTGCTGGGTGGTGCCGATTTTGGCGCGGGCATTATCGAGCTGTTTACATCGACCGATAATAAGTACCGCACCCGCAAAACCATGTACCAGGCCATTGGTCCCATATGGGAGGCAAACCACATGTGGCTTATTATAACCGTGGTTATCCTTTTTGTAGGTTTCCCGGATATTTACAGCGAAATGTGCACTTACCTGCATATTCCCCTGTTAATCCTGCTATTGGGGATTATTGCCCGTGGTACTGCCTTTACCTTTCGTAATTATGATGCTGTAAAAGACGAAAAAACACAGGCGTTTTATAATCATATGTTTGTGTATTCCAGCTTTGTTACGCCATTGTTTTTAGGCATTATTGCCGGCAGCGCGCTATCTGGTCAAATTGATCCAACAGCTGCAACATTTGTAAGCGCCTATATATTTAGCTGGCTCAATTGGTTTTCGGTAGCTGTAGGGTTTTTCACTGTGGCCCTTTGCGGCTTCCTTGCTGCGATTTATATTGTTGGTGAAACAGATAACATTGATGATATAAAACGCTATATCAAAAAAGCAAAAGTATCAAACATTGTGGCCGTTATTTGCGGGGGACTGGTTTTCATTGCATCCGAAATTGAGCATGTGGGCTTATCCAAATGGATTTTTGGCAACCCGGTAAGCCTTACAGCCGTGATAGCCGCTACCCTATCGTTGGTATTATTATGGTTTATCATATCCGAGAAGAAAAACCGGCAATGGATCAGGTTATTGGCCGCATTCCAGGTAAGCATGATCCTGATCTCTGTTGGCGCAACACGTTTCCCCCGTTTCGTGATATTTAAAGGAGGCAGCTCCATGTCGCTCTTAACCGATCATGCCACCAATAATACTATTGATTACCTGGCAATAGGATTGCTGGTTGGTAGTTTGTTTATACTGCCCGCATTAGGGTATTTGTATTACAGCTTTCAAAGGAAGGATAGGTAAATTGTCTGAACCGGAATTCATCGAATTAACGAATTTGCAGAATTTTAGAATTCTAATAATTCAACTAATTCGATAAATTCCGGTTCAGAAAAAAATCTTACCTCTGAAATATCTCCGGGTATTTCCTTATAAAATAAACCGGCGTGCAGCTCCAGGCATGGCAGTAGCTGTTCACCGGGTAAAACTCGTAGGGCGATTTCAGTTCGTCCTTAGGGTCATAAACTTCCCAAAAGGTATCAGCCCCTTTTTTGATCATGCCGCCCCAGTAAGTAGTGAGCGCCTCTTTGGCTTCGGTCTTTAAGCCGCTTTCAATTAAGGCCGCCACATAATAGTGAAACATATATGGCGCACCGGGATGTACCGCATTGGTTACAGCTGGTAACGCCTTTAGCGCTTTTTGTCCTTCGGCTTTGGTAGCTACGCCGCTTAATACCATCCAGGCCTGCGCGCCGTATGATACCTGCTTATCTACCCCACTAACAAACAGGCCCGATTTTTTATCATACAGGTTTTTATGCGCGGCGTCCTTTAATTTTTTGGCTAATGCAGGAATTTCGGCAACTTCACTTTCCTTGCCTAATAATTTAGCCAGGGCATAGGTTTGGTTAAGCGTATAAACACTTAAACCCTGCAAAACGGTTTGTTTATCAAGATCGTTCTTCCAGTCGAAAAACACCCACCATTCTTTGCCCGCTTTTACATAGTCCATCATACCATCTTCGCCGGCATATTTTTTAATCATATCGAGTTGTTTTTTGGCAACGGGCCACAAATCACTACCGGTTTGTTTATCGCCGGTGGCGGTAACGTATTCCTTCAATGCTACATTGTACAGGAAACAATAATCAAGCAGGCGGTTGCCGGTTTGTGCATGAGGCTCTGGTGTTTCAAATACATTTGATATCAGCACCCCATCTTCTGCAGATAAACCAGCCAGTAAATAAAAGCAGCGTTTGGTAAGGTTATTATTCTGGAAAGAATACAGGTTAGCCAATGATTCAAGGTAAAGGTCTCCTATCCATAACCGGCGATCACGTTTCGGGCCATCTTCATATACGGTTTGCATGCATTCTTTTAACGTAGTTAAACCTACCCTGTCAATATCCTGTATCATTTGCGAAGTTCCGGCGGCTAAGGCGGCAGGTGCCGTGGCTACGGACGTTGTTGCCTTAAATTCAATATTAGTGATTGCAAAATCAAAGTAATTTGATGCCCCCAACAATTCTATCTTCACAAAACGGCAAGCCAGCCTGCGCGGAATAGTAATAGTGGCAGGCGACTCGGTAACTGTAACAATCTCGTCCTGCAGCCAGGCCCGGCTCAGTGTTCCCGGGTAGGGATCAAATGGTGTCGCCATTTCTGAAGGAACTTCACCAAAGGTAAATTTTAACCTTAACGGGGCATCCATAACACCCTTTGTTGCTTTTACGGTGAAAGTGAAATAGCCTGTCATGTGTTCGCCAAAATCAGCAACTACGCCGCTTTGTTTTTTAAATGAGTTGCTGTACAGCACATCTACCCCATCAGATTTTACTGTCTTCCAGCCCTGGAAAGCCGCTGCATCTTTTTCAAGTTTCACAAGAGCGATTGGTTGTTTTACAGATTCGATGAGCTTAGGTTTGTATTCTTCGGCTTTTTTTAGCCAGGCTTGCCTGTAACCGGCATAGGGGTCCTGGGCTTTTACATTAGCCGTTATCAATGCGATAGCGCAGGTGAATAAAAAAATGAACTTAGCGTTTGGTCTGTTTGGCGCCATAAAGGTTAAATTTAAGATTGAGTTCTCTGGTTTGATCTTATGGAGAAGACCAGGCAAAGAAATAATTGGTTGTTGCAATATAAAAATATGCAGTTGTGAAACCATCCTGTACTATCTTTTTAAATTAAAAATATAATTGTGGAATATTACATTTGTGCCAGCCCAATTATAAAGCGTGAAGAACTACCTGAAAATATTATCTATTGATGAGTATTCCATTACTCCAAAATACCTTCAGTTATCAAATGCCATCATCAGGGCAATTG
>NZ_JBFUKF010000474.1:0-3578 GCF_056400985.1 Mucilaginibacter sp. P4_G9
CGTTAAGGTCGTTTAAAAAATTATAAGTATCGATAAAATCTTCCCTGGTTTCGCCGGGGAAACCAACAATAACATCAACGCCAATGCAGCAATCGGGCATCAGTTCTTTTATTTTGGCCACGCGGTTCACATACAGATCGCGTTTGTAGCGGCGGCGCATCAAACCCAATATTTTATCGGAGCCTGATTGCAACGGGATATGAAAATGAGGAACAAAACGCTTTGAAGTAGCAACAAAGGCAATAATTTCGTCAGTAAGCAGATTTGGTTCGATAGATGAGATCCTGATACGATCGATCCCTTCAACTTCATCCAGGGCTCTCACAAGGTCGAAAAACTTATCCTCCCGATGACCGTTGCGTATCCCAAAGTCGCCCAAATTAACACCTGTCAATACTATTTCCTTAACTCCCGAAGCACTTATTTCTTTTGCCTGCTTAATTACGTTTTCTATTGTATCGCTCCTGCTGGCACCACGGGCTAAAGGTATGGTACAAAAGGTACATGAATAATCGCAGCCATCCTGAACTTTCAGAAATGTGCGGGTACGATCGCCAAAAGAGTAAGCCGGCACAAACTGGTTAGCCTCACTTACCGGCTGGTTATAAACAACTGCTTTAGGCTTTTTGGTAAGATCGGTAATATGATCAATGATCTGGAATTTTTCGGCAGCGCCAAGCACCATGTCAACACCGGGTATTTCGGCAATTTCCTGTGGCTTTAGCTGGGCGTAGCAACCAACTATGGTTACGTAAGCATTGGGGGAGATCTTAAGCGCTTCCTTAACTATCTTTTTACACTTTTTATCCGCATTTTCGGTAACCGAACAGGTGTTGATCACAAAAACATCAGGCGTATTGGAAAACTCAACAGTATCATAACCGGCCTGGCTAAACAGCCTGCCAATAGATGAGGTTTCTGAGTAATTCAGTTTACAACCAAGCGTATAAAAAGCTACTTTTTTATTCATTGCAAGGGCGCAAAGATAAGGAATTTTAAGAAATAGTTTTAATACGGGTTATCAGGTTATAGTAAAATCCGAAATCGGATGTCCTAAATCCGAAATAATCAAATGCCATTCCACTCATAACTCTCGTTCTCCAGCCCTATCAAATCAATTACCCGGTTCACCACCGTCATAGCCAGCTCTTCAATGGTTTGTGGTTTGCTGTAGTATGATGGAATGGCCGGGCAAATAACACCGCCGGCTTCGGTAACGGTAGCCATATTGCGGATATGAATAAGGTTTAAAGGCGTATCGCGGGCCACGAGGATGAGTTTGCGGCGTTCTTTGAGGATCACATCGGCAGCACGACTTATCAGATCATCGGAGATGCCTCCTGCTATCCTGCCGAGGGTACCCATAGAACAGGGAACAACCACCATAGTATCAAACTTAGCCGATCCTGATGCAAAAGGCGCCATAAAATCGTTTTTGGCGTAAAATTTATAGGTATACTTACTGTAATCCTCGTTATCGAGCTCAAAACGCCAAACATCCTTCGCATTGTCCGACATCACGACGGCTACTTCCTGCACCTGGGCACTTAACTGGCTTAACTTTTTTAATAACAAATCGGCATAAATAGCGCCACTGGCACCCGTAATAGCAACTACAATCTTCTTCTTCATGATTCAACAACAACCCAAGCAGGTAAAAAGTTACGGGCACAAAAAAGGGTCGAATAACTTGTACCCGACCCTACATCTACCTATGAAAAACATGCCCTTGAGAGGGCATCACAAATATACTAACACTTTTTATATTATAAAACAAATTTGTAAAAATATTTTTACATGAATAAATTGTTAAGATAAATTCTTATCYATTAAGCTTTGAATTATACCATCAACCATACCTACACGGGGTACATAAATCTGTTTTATACCCGCGTTTTTCATCACAGTCATATAAATTTCGCAGGCAGGAATGATTACATCGGCCCTATCCTGGTTTAAACCAAGCACATTTATACGATCTTTCAGCGAAAACGAATTAAGATATGTGTACAAGGATTTTAGCTTACCAAAAGTCATTGGCGTATCATCGCCCTCTTCGGCCAGCCGGTGTAATTTGTTAATGTTGCCGCCGGTACCTATCCCTAATAATTGTTTGTAGCCCCGGGTATGCTCCCTGATGAAATCTTTCATCTCGGTCCAGGTTTCTTCGCTATCCTGATTATCCAGTATCCTGATGGTACCAATATTAAATGATTTGGAAGCCATCAAATCTCCAGCCGAAAAAAGTGAAAGCTCGGTACTGCCGCCACCTACATCAATATATAAATAGCTTTTGCTTTTATCTATGGTTTGTTCAGCATGGCTGGCATATATTACTTTAGCTTCTTTTGAGCCGTGAATGATCTCTAAATCAATATTGGCATCCTGTTTTATCAGCTTAACTACTTCTTCGCCGTTTTTTGCTTCGCGCATGGCCGATGTAGCATAAGCCAGGTAATCTGTCACTTTATATACATCCATAAGATTACGGAACGCACTCATGGATTTTACCWGGTCGCCTGCTTTTTTGTCGGAGATGTGTTGTTGAATAAAAGCATCGTCGCCCAGGCGCAATGGTACCCTTATAAGGGTGTTTTTTTTGAAGGAATAAGAACCATGGTTTTCAATAATATCGGCAATAAGCAGCCTTACTGCGTTGGAGCCAATATCTATAGCTGCGTATCTCAATTTGGTTTGTTTTTAGTTTTAAGGTAATTGTATATTTCTATCTGTGCACGATGTGAATCGGCCGAATTAGTTTTATGGTATTTATTGCTGTTGGTACCGTTTATTTCGCGGGCCTTGGTATTATCATGCAGTTGTATATTGATGATATCTTTCACTTCCTTCCGCAATTGCTCGTCGAGGATTGGGAAGCCAACCTCTACCCTGTTATCAATATTACGGGTCATAAAATCGGCCGATGTAAGGTAGATCAGCTCGTTACCACCGTTACAATAGATATGTACACGGGCATGTTCAAGGTATTTATCTACAATGCTTATCACCTCGATGTTTTCGCTGTACCCTTTTACTCCGGGAACAAGGCAGCACATGCCACGAATGATCATCTTGATTTTAACACCGGCATTGCTGGCCTGGTATAGTTTATTAATGAGCGCCTCATCAGCAAGGCTGTTCATTTTCAATATCATATAAGCCTTTTTGCCGGCCTTAGCATTCTTTATTTCGTTTTCTACCAGTTTGTAAATAGCCGGCCTTGAATCAACTGGCGATACGATCAGCGTTTTCAATCCCTTGGGCAACACATTTCTTTTCAGCGCTTTAAACACTTCGGCAAGATCATCAGTTATCTTTTTATCGGCTGTAAAAAGAGTATGATCAGCATAAATCCTGGCTGTTTTTTCATTAAAATTCCCGGTTGATAAACAAGCATAATTTACCAGCTTTTGCTTCTCTAAACGAGTAACCAGGCATATTTTGGAGTGAACTTTGTAGCCCGGTACGCCATAAAGTACATTTACGCCCTCTTCTTCCAGCCTGTTACTCCAGAATATATTGTTCTGCTCATCAAACCTTGCGCGAAGTTCAACCAGGCAGTTTACTTTTTTACCATT
>NZ_JBFUKF010000475.1:0-3564 GCF_056400985.1 Mucilaginibacter sp. P4_G9
CTTTTCTGATGCCACGCTTCAACCCGTATGGCAATGGAACCATGTTCCTGTTGATGCCAAATGGTCCCTGAAAGCCCGAAAAGGATATTTGCGGCTTAACTCCCTTCCGGCAGCAGATTTTTGGAATGCCAAAAATACATTAACGCAACGGGCAATCGGCCCGGAGTCGATAGTTACGGCCGAGGCCGAGTTAAAAGGCCTGAAAACCGGGGATATTGCCGGTCTTGCGCTGCTCAATATGCCTTATGCGTGGATTGGTGTAACCAAAAAACAGGATAGTCTTGAAATTCAGCAATTTGATTTGCAACGAAATAAACTGATCAAAACACAACTGAAAAGCGCCCATGTCTGGTTTCGCGCAAATTGCAATTTTGATACGGAAAAAGCTATATTCAGTTACAGCACCGATGGTACAAATTTCACCACTCTGGGAGATGAATATATTATGATTTATAATTTAAGAACATTCCAGGGTGAGCGCTATTGCCTTTTTAATTATAATACGCTTGGTTCGGAAGGAGGTTATGCAGACTTTAATTCATTTTTTGTGGATGAACCAAGGGCGCTCGGCTTAACCAAACCTATTCCGTATGGCAGAGTCATAACACTGAACAGCCTTGCCGACAGCACTGTGCTGGTTAACTGGAATGGCTTTGTGAGACCGGTTCCAGTCGATAGCAGGTTTGCACAAGGGGATGAGTCGAAGTTCAGGGTAATTGATAAGGGCAATGGCAGGATAGCTTTGCAATCAATTACAGATGGCCGATGGGTTACGGTTAAGGGTTTGGGAGGAATGGCGGAAGTGCGACTTGAAAAAGATGAGAAAGGGGAAGCTTCACAATTTCAATGGCAGGATATGCTTCGCGGCGATCTGATGCTGATGTCATTGTCAACGCACAGATATTTGCTTGCCGACCCATATGCAAGTAGCCTTAGTTCGGCCGATGCACCGGGTGCAAGACCCGACCGCAAGGACGGCTCCTGTTTTTCATGGGCAATTGCGGAGTAATAATTTGATAATACTGTGATAGGAATTTAGGGCTAAAGGTCATTTACTCAGGATTGCAGGAATTCTGACATCAGAATTTTTTAATTTCAAAATTGTTGGTGATATTAGTTGAAACCATCCAATGGAAGCCAAAGAAATCTTAAAAGCTCATGTAGCTAAAATAGCCATGTTAACTGATGAGCAGTTTGATTATTTCTTTTCGCATTTTAAAAAACTGAGCTTTCAAAAAGGACAGGCGATTATTACCGAGGGCGATAAGGTAGATTGTGAATACTTCGTGATCTCCGGCTGTTTAAAATCTTTCTTTATCAACGATGATCTTAAAATGTTCATCCTGCAGTTTGCCATGCCCAACTGGTGGGCATCAGATTATAATGCATTATATAATAATACCAAAGCTACCATCAACATAGACTGCATTACCAATGCCGAAGTGCTTTGCCTTAGCAATGGAGATAGGGAAAAGTTATGTAAGGAACTTCACGATGTTGAGCATTTTTTTAGGTGGAGGACCAATAGGGGATATGTTGCGGCTCAAAAAAGGCTGCTATCGTTCATGAATAATAATGTGAAATACAGATACGAAGAACTTTTGAAACTGTATCCCGAACTTTATAATATTGTTCCTAAAAATCTGATTGCTGCATACTTAGGTGTTTCAAGAGAAACCCTTAGCCGGCTTTACAATACCTGAAAAGTGATGTACATCACATAAATATTAACTCATTTCAAATGTGATGTAGGTCACGCAGCCACCTGAAATTTCCTGCCGTACTTTGTTGTGTAATTAAAAACACAAATAAAATGGAAACTCAAAAATTTGAAATCGTAAGCACCCAAAGCAATATCGACTGGGTGGGCAGAAAGGTAACCGGAGCACACAATGGTACCATAGCCGTTAAAGAAGGTGAACTTATTTTGAATGCAGGTAAACTTACCGGCGGTAAATTCATTATCGATACCACCTCTATCAAAATACTGGATGTAACAGACCCTGCAACCAATGCACAATTCGCCGGTCACCTGGCCTCTGATGATTTTTTCTCTATTGAAAAATATCCGGAAGCAACTTTGCAAATTACTTCAGTTTCAGGCAACCACGTTGAAGGTAATCTGACCATCAAAGGCATTACACATCCTGTTGGTTTTGATGCAGCGATCAATGTAAATGGCGACTTGTTGACTACTACCGGAAAGCTGGTAATTGACCGTACTAAATATGGAATAAAATTCCGCTCGGGTAATTTCTTTAAGGATCTGGGCGATACGCTGATTTATAATGATTTTGAACTGAATGTAAGTGTAACCGCTAAAGCTGCCTGATAAGCAGTTTTAGCATAAAAATTAAAGCCATGCCATACGTAAAAATTGAAGTAACCCGTGAAGGCGTTACAAGAGAACAAAAACAGCAACTGATAAAAGGGGTTACCGACCTGTTGAGTGATGTATTGAATAAAGACCCGCAATTAACCTTTGTGGTAATTCAGGAAGTTGACCTGGACAATTGGGGCCATGCAGGGGAACAGGTATCTGTGCTGAGAGAAAAAGGTATAACTGCTGATAGAAAATAATATAATGAAGAAGCAAACAATAATAGTTACCGGTGCCTCATCTGGCATCGGTAAAGAAATAGCCCGTCATTTTTTAGCAAACGGCGACAATGTAGTGATCAATTCGTCAACTGCCGAAAAATTAGAACAAACTTACCAGGAACTGGGCGGGGGCGAAAACCTGGCTATGGTAACAGGTAATGTTGCTGACAAAAGCACTGGCAAGCAACTTTTAGCAACTGCCATAGAAAAATTTGGCTCGGCAGATGTACTGGTGAACAACGCAGGAATATTTGAAACCAAACCATTTCTTGAAGTAGATGAAGCTTATCTCGACCGCTTTCTGAATACAAACCTGAAGGGAACCTACTTCACCACCCAGGCCATTATCCCTCAAATGCTGAAACAGCATGATGGCGTGGTGATCAATATAGGCACGCCTTTAGTCAATCACGGCCTGGGCGGAGTGCCCATTACTGCACAAATGGCCTCAAAGGGTGCTATACATGCGCTTACCATACAATTGGCAGCTGAGTTTGGTAAAGATAACATCAGGGTGAATACGATTGCGCCCGGCACAATCCGTACCCCAATGCATGGCGATAACGCCGATCAAAGCGCAGGTTTACATTTGCTGAACCGCGTTGGCGAGGTGGAAGATATCGCTCAAATGGTTTATACCGTTGCCAAGAGTAACTTTATTACCGGCGTTATTATCAACGTAGATGGTGGCATGGGAGCCGGGCACAACTTGAATTAACATGAAAACGCTTTTATTGACCGCTTTTTTGTCATGCACTTTGCTGGCAATAAAAGCGCAAAATTCAAAGAAAATGGAAACTAATCAGCAAGATTCATTAGCCATCACCCAGGTGCTGGAAAATTATTACTTCAAAGGTATTTACGAAGGCAATATTAGTACACTGAGAAAAATTTACAATCCCGGCACTTTATTGTTCGGGGATGTGAAGGGGCAGCCTTATGCAAAAACGCTCGATCAGTACC
>NZ_JBFUKF010000476.1:0-3562 GCF_056400985.1 Mucilaginibacter sp. P4_G9
GGTGAAGGCCTCTGCGCGCGACCCTTCGACAGGCTCAGGGTGACAGGCCAATTATTCGCATAAGTAAACAAGTCATCCCCATTTTTTCCAGGATCATCCTGGTGGATACTCGCAATCACGATCTATTTATCTATTTTTAAACACCTCTTAATACTTTCGTAAAATAATTTGCCCGTCTTCCTTAATAGGAGGCAGGCATTTTTTATTTTTAAAAACCTGCAATAGCACAATGAAAAAACGGGTCTTTTTTTCTGAAAATAACGTGTTGTATTTTTTTAGCACTAATTGCATAATGAATAATCATAATGCTTTTGTAGTGTGAACAGAAAATAAGCACAGGTTTAATTTTGATTATTGTTGTTTACTTAGCATTTAATTTTTTTAAGAAAAAAGTTAAAATTTGTGTTTTTCTTTAATTTTTCAGTCGTTCAACTGCATGAAATTAACAGATGATAGCAGTATTTTATCCGGTTAATGCCAAATGTTGGTTAATAGAGTTAAGTAATTGTAAATTCAAAGTGGATTAATAAAAATAAAGATGAAAGTTTTACAATTTACTATCCCTGTACCGCACGATAAAAGCGTGATTGCAGAAAAAGTTTCTTTACCGTATCACTATCCTTACCTGCACCGTCATAAAGAAATACAGATCACCTGGATCCAAAGGGGAGAGGGTACCCTGATAGCCGGTAATAACATGCATGATTACTCATCTGGCGATATATTTTTGCTGGGTGCCAACTTGCCGCATGTATTTAAAAGCAACCCCGAATATTTTGTAAACGATGGCAACAAACAAATAGAAGCCATATCCATATTTTTCAATCCCGAGGGAGCATTATCCTCCTTATTTGATTTGCCCGAACTGAAATTAAGTAAAATGTTTATGCAACAACATCAGCAGGGATTTAAAGTGCCGCATAGTGCAGTTGATAAGGTATCGCAAATTATGATGGGGCTAAAAAATGCCTCGGGTACAGATCAGCTTGTGCAGTTTTTTAGTTTGCTTAAAGGACTCACCAATATCAGGGGGAAACTTGATCCATTATCAACCTATGGCAACTTACCGGGCATAACCGAAAACGAAGGCATAAGGATAGGCAACATCTATAACTTTATTATGCAGCATTACAGCGAGCAGATCACCCTGGAGGATGTAGCCAAAGTAGCCTTTATGACCCCCGAATCTTTTTGCCGCTATTTTAAGAAACATACCGGGCATACCTTTATTTCATTCCTGAACGAGATCAGGATCAACGAGGCCTGTAAAAAACTGATAGCCCATAAGTTTGAAAGTATAAATACGGTTGCCTACAAATGCGGCTTTAAAAGCATCACCAATTTTAACCGTGTTTTTAAATATGTAATAGGCAACTCGCCACGCGGCTATCTTGATTCTTATAACAATAACCTCATTAGCCTGAGCAGGGCAGCAAGCTAAATTCATTTGATTAAATAACTACTTTCTACTTACGCTTTAAATATTCCATTGTGCCAATCACGACAAAAAAACTGTACACTTTTATCATTGTATTTTGCTTAACCATATGTGCATTTGCAGCTAATGCACAAACCGGCACATCCGCTGCCAGTCTTTACGAACAAACCAGTGAATTAGCCGGTAAAATAATTCAATATGGGCAGGATATAAATGCCATAAAAGATTTTTACTCGCCATATAACGTAAATGAGCATGCCGAAGATCAGGATAAAATGAATGTACTTAATTCACCCGAACAGCGTAAAAGGCTGGTTGAGGTTAATAACGACTATTTAAAGCAACTACAGCAAACAGATTTTGAGTCGCTGAGCATTTATGGCAAGGTTGATTATATATTGCTTAAAAAACGGATAAATTTTGATCTGAATGAGCTGAAAAAGGAAGAAGAGAAGTATAACCAGGTAACAAAATACCTTTCATTCGCGGATGAGATCTACCTGTTAGAGAAAAAGCGCCGCCGCGGCGACTTTGTGGATGGTGAAAAAGTGGCTACTGAACTTAATGGTATCCTTAAACAACTTAAAGCAGATTCGGCAGTATATTCAAAAAATGTAAGCGTGGATATGCCGCTGGCAAAAATTACCCGCGATGCGCTTATCGGTTTAAAGGGAAGGTTAAAGGATTTTTATGGATTTTATAATGGTTATGATCCTGCCTTTAGCTGGTGGGTGCCAGAGCCTTATAAAGCCCTTGATAAGGCATTGTTGAAATATAGCGAATTGGCAAAGCGCAAAGGAAAAGTTAATACAACTCAAAAGCCCGATAGCAGCGGCATAAAAGGTGTACCCATCGGTCGTGATGCGTTGATAAGCCAGCTACAGGCCGAAATGATCCCTTACACACCGGAGGAACTTATAAAGCTGGCGAACAAAGAATTTGCCTGGTGCGATAAAGAAATGCTAAAAGCATCGCAGGAAATGGGCTTTGGCAACGATTGGAAAAAAGCGCTGGAAAAGGTTAAGAACAGTTATGTACCCGTAGGTCATCAGCCAGAACTTATTGTGAAACTATATAATGATGCCATCAGCTTTATTAAAGAGCGCGACCTGATAACCATACCTCCGCTTGCCGAAGAAACCTGGGGCATGGTCATGATGTCGCCGGAAAGGCAGCTGGTTAACCCTTTCTTTACAGGTGGTAAAGAGATCAGCATATCGTACCCCACAAATACCATGGAGGCCCGGGATAAGCTAATGAGTATGCGGGGCAACAACCCTTATTTTTCAAGAGGTACCGTGCAGCACGAATTGATTCCCGGTCATAACCTGCAATATTTTATGAATAGCCGGTACAAGGCCTACAGGCAGGATTTTACCACTCCCTTCGCTACCGAAGGCTGGGCCTTATATTGGGAGTTACTATTGTATGATAAAGGCTTTGCCAAAACACCCGAGGAGCGGGTTGGTATGCTGTTTTGGCGCATGCACCGCTGTGCCCGCATTATATTTTCTTTAAATTACCATTTAGGCAACTGGACACCGCAACAATGTGTTGACTTTTTAGTAGATAGGGTAGGCCACGAAACAGCAAATGCCCAGGGTGAAGTAAGGCGTTCATTTGAAGGTGGCTATAGTCCGCTTTACCAGGTAGCTTATTTACTGGGCGGATTGCAGCTTACGGAGCTGAAAAAGGAAATGGTTGATAGCGGCAAAATGACCTACAAGCAATTTCACGATGCCGTTATAAAAGAGAATCTTATTCCCATAGAAATGGTAAGGGCCACATTAATTAATCAGCCTTTAAAAAAGGATTTTACCACCAGCTGGAAGTTTTACGATTTTAACAAATAATCGCCGGCGTTCTTTTTAAAAATCGATAGTTCTATATTAAGCTATGATTTTTCTTAATATTTCTTCATTTTAATGCTATATTTATGGTTATTTATCCGGGGTTATAAACCATTGTATACGCTTAGTACCGCCATGAGGCTTAGGGTTTTCCTAATGTTTTTTTTGATGCAGTTTGTGCTTCTTACGGTAAAAGCGCATAATAACCAGTTACTTTTTTCGCACCTCGATCTCCAAGCGGGCCGGTCGCATAACCAGGTACACTGCATTTATA
>NZ_JBFUKF010000477.1:0-3529 GCF_056400985.1 Mucilaginibacter sp. P4_G9
AAAAAATATATTTATATTCTTCCGAAATAATCCAGACTAAATGGCACTATTTGATTTTTTAAAGAAAGACCGAAAACAAAAGGAATCCAAGCAAAGTGATATTTTGTTGGCAATGCCAATATTTAACGATGGTAAAAGCTATCAGCTTGATAAAGTTATTGATCATTTAAAAACATTCTGGAATCTTAATGTCACAGATATTGAAGGCAACGATGAGGTTTCTTCGTTCAATATAAATGGGGAGTCGGTTGCCATGGCAAATATGCCTGTACAAATACCGGGGGAAGATATAGAAGGCACGGCTTCGTATGCTTATAATTGGCCATCAGCGTTAAAAGATTTAGTAGGGCATACAGGGCATGTAATTGTATCGGTAATAACATCGCAAAAAAGCCCCGTAGAAAGATTTAAGATATTAAGTAAAGTTTTGGGATCGATTTTAATGACATCCGATGCTATCGCGGTATATCAAGGCAGTCAGTCACTGCTTATACCACGAAAACAGTATTTGAGTCATGTTGAAGAACTCGAAGAAAATGGGGTTCCTGTCATGTTGTGGATTTACATCGGACTTAGAAAAATAGCAACAGGAAATTGTGCTTATACTTATGGGCTGAAAGACTTTGAAAAGTCTGAAATTGAAATTATTAATTCAAAACTAAGCTTAGAAGAATTATTTGATTTGTTATTTAATATTACCTCCTATGTAATTGGTGATGACATTACCCTAAAAGATGGAGAAACAATAGGGCTTAACACTGAACAAAAAATACCCATTAAGTCATCGATAGGGCAATTCGTCGAAGGAGAATCTTTTAAACTTGAGATATAARCGCAAAAAAGACTGTATAAATAGACATGGTCTTTTCTCAAATAGACTTGAGTAGTACTCGAGTTTTAATCCTTACGGATTAGCAATGTCGTAGTTGAAAACTATGTATAATCGTCCTAAGTCACTAAACTTCGAATAGTGGGGTTATTCTGATCTAAAATATAATACTCATCAGCGTCTAATTCTGTAAGTAAAGAGGAACTAACCTTAGTTAGATATTGACTTTATTCGTTTTGCCGGCAACATTTAAAGTCCAATGTGGATAATCTATAAAGCTAACAAGTTCTTGGAAAATTATTCTGATTTCTGTTTTGATATTATCTATATCTGACCTTTTTGCTGAAAAGCGTTTACTATGCACACTTGAATCAGCTTTCCCGAGCCTTTTCTTCCAATTTTTGCTGACCTCCTGAGCTGTAAACCTTTATGTCGTGACCGGTTGCAGCTAATTTCTTTGCGATGATGCCGCCGATTGCGCCGGTACCTATAATTCCTATTTTCATTATGCTTGGTTTTAAATACTTAATACTGATTTGATCTTTCTTTGATCTTTCATTATTTAATTGTAGATCTTATTGGCAGTCATTCTCAATAAATTCTTTTGCAAAGTTAGCGCAATTTGCTTTCATTTGTATAGTGCTTTCCCAAAGGAAAGTGAAATAGTTAAACGAATGACATGGCCCAGAAAAAAACACATTGTGATTGCCTGAATACAATAAAGCCGGTAAGGGATGCACTTGACGTAATTAATGGCAAATGGAAACTGCCCATTATTATTTCTGTTGGTGTTGGCAATGACCGGTTTACCGACATACAGGAGAGCATACCAGGAATAACTCCTAAAGTCCTGGCTAAAGAACTTAAGGAACTTGAACAGCATAAACTTTTGAAACGCACTGTTTTGGGTGATTACCCCGTCAAGATATTATATACCCTGGAAAAATATGCGGATACGTTAACCCCGATCATCTATTCTTTAAAGGATTGGGGTATAATTCACAAGAAGGTTGTTTCTGCGGATTAGTACCTGCATGTTAATATCAGCGATATTTTCAATTGAGAAATATCTATCCATGTTGTTGATACCGAAATCTGCAAACATCTAAAATTGGTTGAAGAAACTGGTTTTGGTGCCTTTGATGCAGCTTATCTGAAAGATCTCTGGCGACCCGAGCCGAAATCACCTACCTATTGTACAAATCTTACTTTAGTAGAATAGAGCAACTCATTGTAACGGTAAAAAGCAACATTGTAACATTCAATGCTTAATATGTTTAATAGCTTGAACAGGACACATAAAGTATTTGTCAGCCATAAGTAATTACCAATCGAAAAGCACTTTCCTTTAGGAAACTACTATAAAAAGTAAAGTGTTTTAAGTATACTTTTACAACAGTTTCAGAGATAGATGAGCCGCTAAAAACGACGTTGTCCAAATTCAGCAGTAGCGATGGTTTATCCTTAGGGCTGGGAAAATAGGTCAGGACGCTAGACTTAGGAGTTCCACGCGCAATGTAGAATTGGCCGGTGTTTTTAAAGTAATAATAACAGTTAACTTAATATATATTAAAATTAAAAATGGAAATAGGAATAATCGGATCCGGTAACATTGGAAGTACACTTGTCGGACATTTGACTGCCTTGGGGCATGAGGTGAAAATTGCGAATTCGCGGGGACCGGAATCATTAGCAGAGGTCGCTACAAAAACCGGTGCAACGCCGGTGACAGTAGAACAGGCGGCAGGGGCTAAAGACATCATAATTATCGCTATACCTCCTACGGCGATGGAAAAGCTTCCGGTTGAAATCTTGTCCGCATCACAGGCGATCATCATAGATACCGGTAATTATTACCCATCCCGCGACGGAGAGAATTTGAATCTCAAGGATGGATTGACAGACAGTGAATGGGCTGCAACAGTGTTAGGCCACCCTGTAATCAAAGCTTTCAACAATATTCTGTCGCAAAGTTTGGCTTCAAAACCTACACCTGTAGAGAGTCCTGACCGAGTAGCTTTATCTGTTGCAGGTAATGAAGCAGAACATAAGCATATCGTTCAGGCACTTATTAACGAAATTGGTTTTGACGCCATTGACGGTGGATCGCTTTCAGAATCCTGGAGACAGCAGCCCGGTACTCCCGCCTATTGTAAGGATCTTGATAAGGAAGCGTTAGCAGCCGCATTACAAGAAGCCGATGCAAGCAAGCGTGCACAATATCTTGAAATGGCTGACGAGTCAATTCGTCCGTTTTTATAACATTTGGTTTAGAATATTTTAGCACTTATCAGGTTGGATAATTGTTAAAATATTTTCTATCAATATGTTACAGCAAGGTAATTTGGAAGTATTGGGATCTTCTCAAAGACTATTTACTTCCAAATAAAGGCTGAAATCCTTAATGCAAAAACAAACAGCCGATACTTAAGCACTTGATTTTGTACCGGGATGTAGGAAATTAAACAGTGCACAACAAAAAATTAAAAATTAAAAARATGAAAATAGGAATTATTGGAACAGGTGCTATTGGTAGCACACTGGCAGAGAAATTGTCTCATGCAGGACACCAGGTGAAAGTAACCAACACCCAGGATTTCGCTGAGCTTAGCAAAATTGCAGAACGTTTGGGAGCAAATGCTGCAACACTTAAGGACGTTGTTAAAGATGTAGAGGCCATCATTTTGTCCATTCCTTTCA
>NZ_JBFUKF010000478.1:0-3516 GCF_056400985.1 Mucilaginibacter sp. P4_G9
ACACAACCCGAACCTCGCTCCCCGCCACCCCCCTCCTGCAACCCGACCCCCGCTCCCCGCAACCCGAACCCAACAACCCGAAACCCGAACCAAAAAAGCACTTCAACTATTCATACAATTCCTTATTTTTGCGCGTTATGAGTATTGCTAAAACATATTTGCCTAAAGAAACCGAAGATAAATGGTACAGTTACTGGTTAAAGCACGATTTTTTTAAGTCGGTGCCCGATGAGCGCGAGCCCTATACCATAGTCATTCCGCCGCCAAATGTTACCGGGGTTTTGCATATGGGCCATATGTTGAACAATACCATACAGGATGTACTGGTACGCCGCGCCCGCATGAAAGGCAAAAATGCCTGCTGGGTGCCGGGAACCGACCATGCCAGTATAGCCACCGAAGCTAAAGTTGTGGCCATGCTTAAAGAGCGCGGCATCAGCAAAACAGACCTTACCCGCCCCGAGTTTTTAACTTATGCCTGGGAGTGGAAAGAAAAATACGGCGGTATCATCCTCGATCAGCTTAAAAAATTAGGTGCATCCTGCGATTGGGACCGCACCAAATTCACTATGGACGAGGAGCTATCCGAAGCCGTTATAGATACCTTTATCCACCTTTACAAAAAAGGCTGGATTTACCGTGGCGTACGCATGGTGAACTGGGATCCGCAGGGAAAAACCGCGGTATCCGATGAAGAAGTTATCCGTAAAGAAGTTAATCAGAAGCTTTATTATATCAAGTATCAGGTAGTTAGGGAGCTGGTATCATGTAGCAAGTATCAAGTATCAGGTACAAAAACCAAGGAATCCGGTCTTGATACTAACGACTTGATACCTGATACCACTTCCACCTATCTAACCATCGCTACCACCCGTCCCGAAACCATTATGGCTGATGCGGCTATCTGTATCAACCCAAATGATGAACGGTATTTGCATTTGCATGGTAAAACGGTATTTATCCCGCTCATCTGCCGCGAGATCCCGGTTATTTTGGATGAGTATGTTACCATGGATTTTGGTACCGGCTGTTTAAAGGTAACTCCGGCCCATGATTTGAACGATTATGAACTTGGCCAAAAGCATAACCTGCCGGTTATTGATATTTTAAACGACGACGGTACCCTGAACAACAAGGCGGAAATATTGATTGGTGAAGACCGTTTTATTGCGCGTAAAAAAATTGTTCTGCTGTTGGATGAAGAAGGCGCTTTGGAAAAGGTGGAGGACTATAAATCGCAGATAGGTTTTTCTGAACGTACCGACGCAGTTATTGAGCCAAAGCTATCAATGCAATGGTTTTGCAAAATGAGCGAAATGGCTAAGCCAGCCCTTGATTATGTGTTAAATGGCGAGGTAAAGCTGATTCCCGAAAAGTTTATAAACACCTATCGCCACTGGATGGAGAACGTTAGGGACTGGAATATTAGCCGCCAGTTGTGGTGGGGACAGCAAATCCCGGCGTGGTACCTGCCAAATGGCGAGTTTGTTATTGCCAAAAATGTTGATGAGGCCTTAACAGAAGCAAAACTTAAACCTCACAACTCACAACTCACAACTGCCGATTTAACCCAGGACCCCGACGTAGTTGATACCTGGTTCTCGTCATGGTTATGGCCCATATCTGTTTTCGACGGGTTTAAGGACCCCAACAATGCGGATATCAACTATTACTACCCAACAAAYGACCTGGTAACTGCCCCCGAGATCTTGTTTTTTTGGGTAGCGAGGATGATTATGGCCGGGCACGAGTTTAGGGGACAGGCGCCGTTTAAAAACGTTTACCTTACCGGTATAGTAAGGGATAAGCTGGGTCGTAAAATGTCGAAATCGTTAGGTAACTCTCCCGATCCGCTGGATTTGATAGAGCAATATGGTGCCGATGGTGTGCGTGTAGGTATGCTGCTTTGCTCGCCTGCCGGCAACGATTTGATGTTCGATGTAAGCTACTGCGARYAGGGTCGTAATTTTGCCAATAAAATATGGAACGCTTTTAAGCTGATAAAAGGGTGGGAGGTGGATGCAAGCCTGGCAAACCCCAACCAGATAGCTATTGAATGGTTTGGCAGCAGGTTTAACCAGGCCCTGGGCGAGATAGAAGACAACTTTGCGCAGTACCGCTTATCAGAGGCATTAATGGCCACCTACAAGCTGGTTTGGGACGATTTTTGCGCCTGGTACCTTGAAATGATAAAGCCTGCTTACCAGCAGCCCATTGATAAAGATACTTATACAGCAACAGTTGGGTATTTTGAAAATATACTAAAGGTTTTACACCCGTTTATGCCTTTCCTTACCGAGGAATTATGGCATGATGAATTATTGGGACAGCGCGGAGAAAAGGATTGTTGTATTGTTGCCCAATTGCCAAGCATTGGGGAAATAAATACTCAGCTGATTAATGAGGTGGAGATTGTTCAGCTTGTACTTACACAAATCAGGAACATTCGTAACACAAAACAGATCTCGCCTAAAGAGGCGCTTGAGCTGTTTTACAAGTCAAATTCGGGAGTAAATTATCAGCAATACCAGGCCATTATATCCAAACTGGGTAATATAAGCCAGTTTAACGAGGTTGATGATAAGGTTACAGGGGCAGTTAATTTTATTGCTTCAACCGATGAATTTTTTATTCCCTTAAGCCAAAACCTCGATCCGGTAGCAGAGTGCGCCAGGCTGGGGAAAGAGAAGGAGTATCTTTTAGGCTTTCTGAAATCGGTAGATGCAAAGCTTGGTAATGAGCGTTTTATGAACAATGCCAAGCCCGAAATTATTGAAATTGAACAAAGGAAAAAAGCTGATGCCGAGGCTAAACTGGGTATTATTGAACAAAATTTGATTGATTTGGCTTGTTAATTGTATGGTTAACCAACTGTGAAGGCAATAGTGCTTAAAAGGCGACAGTAACGTTTATGCCTTTTAAGCATCCTGCATTAACAGTTTTGTAGTTAATCATGAGTAAAGACGTAAACTTTTTTAACTTTTCAATTTATAAAATTTTATCAAAGGAGCAGTCTTTTCTTGATCAGGCACGTATTCGACTGCTTTTTTACGGTTTTCCACTTGTATTTATAGCTTTAGGCGCTGTTTTAATGAGCGTTTATTTCGAGCGGCAAATGATGCTGGCCTATACCGTTGCCGCACTAATGGTGTGCATAGCTGTATTATTTAAGTTTTTAACTTACCGGCCCAACTGGCGTTTAATTTCGCATTTACTGCTCAGCGCCGRTACTATAGTTAACGCCAGTATTGTTTTTTTAACCGTTCAAAGCGTAAATATAGTTGCCATACAGGTAATCATAATGGTTATTGTGTTTAGCTATTATATGCTTGGCCAAAAGGCGGGGCTGGTTTATTCTTTATTGAACACAGTGCCGGTACTTGCCTTTATGGTTATTGAATTTACCAGGGGTTATGTGATAGGCATAAAGCCCGATAAGATAGATCAATCAACCGTTATTATTACGCTGTTTGCCAATTTTATACTGCTGATATTTATTCACAGCCAGTTTTATAC
>NZ_JBFUKF010000479.1:0-3503 GCF_056400985.1 Mucilaginibacter sp. P4_G9
GCCCAGGGCTATAAAGCAAACTACCTGGCAAGCAATAGTGATGAACAAAACCGTGGCTATGACCAGCCCGATCAAAAACTGATTGACGAGGCGGTAGCGCTTGCAAAAAACAGTGATGTTGCTATTTTATGTATCGGTTCCAACCGTGAATATGAAAGTGAAGCCCATGACCGTAAAAGCCTGGAACTGCCTTTTGGCGAACAGGCATTGGTTAACGCGGTTACAGCCGTTAATGCCAATACCATTATTGTAATCATGGCCGGCGCCCCCTATAATCTGGATGAAATCAAAAAAAACAACCATGCGGTTGTTTGGTCGTGGTTTAATGGTTCAGAAGCCGGCAATGCACTGGCCGATGTATTAACAGGAGTAGTAAACCCATCAGGCAGGTTGCCATTTACTTTTCCTGTATCCTTAAAAGATTCTCCTGCTTCCGCTTTAAATACCTATCCAGGCAAAGGCGCAACGGCCGAATATAAAGAGGGCATACTGGTTGGCTACCGCTGGTACGACACTAAGAAAATTGAACCCCAATTTCCTTTTGGTTATGGGCTTTCCTATACTGGTTTTTCCATAAGTCATTTTTCCACGGATAAATTAAACTATGGAAAAAATGAAACCATCCGTGCAAAATTCACCATCAAAAATACAGGCAGCCGTTATGGTGCCGAAGTTGTGCAATTATATGTAAGTGACCCGGTTTGCTCGGTTTTGCGCCCTGAAAAAGAATTAAAAGCTTTCAAAAAAGTTTTTCTGCAACCAGGCGAGACGAAAACAGTTGAACTGGATGTGAAGGTTAGCGACCTGGCTTTTTATGACGAGACAAAAAAAGGATGGAATACCGAAGCCGGCGAATACATCCTTCAGTTAGGTAATTCATCCCGTAATATTTCAAAAACAGTAAAAATCCTGGTCAAATGAACTCAATACCGATAAACTGAGAAATAATTTTCAATGCAAATGCCCCGTTGGTTTTATTAAATAAGTGTAATAAACACAATAAATGATATTGACTTTCATGATGAAAAAGTTACTACCCATTTCAATTTTGTACCTGTTCCTGTTCACAGCAACAAACTTGAAAGCGCAAAACCCAATTATCCAAACCAGGTTTACAGCCGATCCGGCACCCATGGTATACCACGACACCGTGTTTTTGTATACAGGCCACGACGAGGATAAATCTACAACGTTCACGATGAATAATTGGCACTTATTTTCAACCATAGATATGGTGAATTGGACCGACAGGGGTGCGCCGTTATCGTTAAAAACATTTTCATGGACAAAAACAGATGCCTGGGCCGGCCAGTGTATTTTTCGTAATGGTAAATTTTACTGGTATGTGCCAATGAACCGGGCTGACGGCAAAGGTATGGCTATTGGGGTAGCCGTTGGCACAACACCCGAAGGGCCATTTATTGATGCCATTGGTCATCCCTTAACTTATACAGGCGTTGGCGATATTGACCCTACGGTATTTATTGATACCGATGGCCAGGCTTATCTGTATTGGGGAAACCCACAGTTGTTTTATGTGAAATTAAATCAGGATATGATCTCTTATTCAGGAGAGATACAAAAAGTCTTGCTTACAGAGCAAGGGTTTGGGAAACGTACCGGAAATTCCAACCGTTTAACCCAATACGAGGAAGGGCCCTGGTTTTATAAACGAAAAAAAATGTACTATATGGTATATCCTGCCGGTGGTGTGCCGGAGCATATAGCTTATTCTACCAGTACCGGGCCAACTGGTCCGTGGGTATACCGGGATACACTTATGCGCATTATTAAGAAAGGCGGCGCATTTACAAACCACCCTGGCATGATAGATTACCATGGTAAATCATACTTTTTTTATCATAACGGAGCTTTACCAGGCGGAGGGGGCTTTACAAGGTCGGTTTGTATCGATCAATTTACATATCAACCTGATGGTACAATTCCTATGATCACCCCTACTACCGAAGGCGTGATCAAAGCAGTAAGAAACCTGGATCCTTTTGTTCGTCAGGAGGCAGAAACAATAGCTTGGGAATCGGGTGTTATTACCGCAATAGGTAATAATGGAATATACATAACAAATATAGATAGTGGTGATTATATTAAAGTACGAAGCGTCGATTTTAAAAGTGACCCAAAGTCATTTTATGCGAATGTGGCAGCAAATACCGATGGAGGTATAATAGAGATACGCGTTGACAGGCCTGACGGTTTCTTACTGGGCGCTTTATCCGTAAAAAACACAGGTGGTTTGGAAACATGGGGAACCCAATCTGTTGCGGTTAACAAAGCAAGGGGTATTCACGATGTATACTTTGTGTTTAAAGGTAGCCAGGGGCATTTGTTTAATTTCAATTGGTGGAAATTCAATTAGAAATAAATAAGGGCTTAAGAATTTACTTAATGTAAAGAATAATCAAAGTCGATGAATTTCGGTGAATTTGATAAAGTTAGGCTACCCGTGAAAAAAAACGGTGCGTCGGAGAAAATACTGGATTTCAGGCATTTTATTTCAGACGAAGTTAACCAATCTGCCAATGTTTGAGTGCATTCCGAATAATGGAAATGTCCCGTTGGCCTTGTAAAATAAGTGTAAAAAAACAATTAATAATATAAACTTTCATGATGAAAAAGTTATTTCCCATTTTAAGTTTGTGCCTGTTCCTGTTCACAGCAACAAGCCTGAAAGCGCAAAACCCTAAGCTTACGCTTGATTTAACCAGGCCCGGCGCGAACGTAAGCCCGCAACTGTATGGGTTGATGACCRAAGAGATCAACCATTCGTACGATGGGGGCTTGTATGCCGAGCTGATCAGGAACAGGATATTTAAGGACAATCCAAATACGCCGGAAGCATGGAGCGTGATCAGGGAAGGTGCTGCGAAAGCCACCATTCAATTAGTTGCCCCAAACCCCGGCAATGTACCCAACGATCAGCAGCGCCACGCCATTAACGGCGCGCTAACTACCTGTTTAAAACTCATGGTGGATACCGGTGTTGGCCGGGCCGGTATTGCAAATGAAGGGTATTGGGGCATACCGGTTTTGCCTAATACAACTTATAGCGCTTCGTTTTATATGAAGGGCACGGACAGCAAGCCATTTCCCCCTCGCCCCTGGGAGCCCAAGCCTACAGTTACTGTTCCGGTAATTGCCAATAACACGGCCGGGCCTATAACCGTAAGTATAGAAAGCAATGACGGTAAAACGGTATATGCTTCGGGGGTTATTAATTTGATAAAAAGCGCCTTTTGGAAAAAATATGAACTTAAATTAACAACAGGCGCCGGTGTTAAACCAACATCTGACGCCCGTTTTGTTATTTCGACGAACCGTACCGGGGTTTATTATTTTAACCTCGTTTCCTTATTTCCGCCTACTTATCATAACCGCCCCAATGGGAACCGGATAGATCTAATGAAGTTACTGGCCGATATGAAACCCCGTTTTTTACGTTTTCCCGGCGGTAATTTCCTTGAAGGCCCGAAACTGAACGATGC
>NZ_JBFUKF010000480.1:0-3495 GCF_056400985.1 Mucilaginibacter sp. P4_G9
GTGCAGGTATAGGCATAGACGCACTGTACAACGCTTTTAGCCGCAGCGGGCGAAATGCCGAAAAACTACGCGAAACAATTGAAAAAGATTACCATCAAAGAGAGATAGATTTTAGGTTTAACCGTGTATTTGTTGCCAGTGTAACCCATCTTAAAGACCAACAACTTACCGACTTTATGCAACGCTATCGCCCCGGCTACTTCCTGGTAAAAACAGCTACCGATTACGAATTTATAACCACTATTAAATCCAACCTGCGACGGTTTTTACGCTCGTCGAAGACATCGTATACTTTAGCACCATTGGTTACACCAAAGGTGGGGGCGAATTAGAAAGTCTATTAATTTATCTAATCAAGAACCATTGTGAGTGTTATCTATTCAGGTTTGGTTTTTCTGAAGGAATTACCGCATTTCTTTATCATTCAGTTTTCCATAATCTTTAAGTATGATGTTATTATACTTTTCGAGTAAACTGATATATTTTTCCATCCAATAGTGTACCGCGTTTGAATCCTCTTCATCCAAAATTAAACTTTGTTTGATCGCTTTTTCCTCAAACGCTTGTTTCATTTTATCAAATCCCGGAATATCTTTAGAAAAATCATACCCGGTAACGTTCCCGATTTTGTATATAATTTCGAGGTCAAGATTTTTCATTCCGAACCAGTTGTAAACTGTACGGCGGCTGACGTTTAAATTTTTGGCAATTTCTGAAATACACATGCATTCCCGATGAAGCACTTTTTCCAAAATAAGTCCAAGGTCAGGTTGGCCGAGGGTTAAATTTTCGTTACCAATATCATTATCAATCGAAGAAATATTCATGGCATTAATTCCCTTTAGTACAACACAAACAGTTATATAATTATAGGAAGTTAATTATTTAAGCGAAGGTGGCTTGCTTTACCGGGATTGAAACCATTTTGCCCGGGTAATGCAAATTTCACCTTGGTAATACAAATTTAATTTATCTAATATAATAAAACTTTACCTAATATAACAAATTATGCAATAATTGAGCCAATTGTAAATGGACCGATAAAACGCTAAAAAGATGCTGATTAAAAATGAGGCAAATCTTGCGGCATGTGCTGGTATTGGCAGATCTCCGGAACCCTTGTGCTTAACTGGTGTTTTTTATTCTTTATATATCAGTCAACAAAAGGAGAGGTGTATATCCTTTGGACTAAGGTAAATAAAAAAAGCCTCTCAGATTTCTCTAAGAGGCTTTCGAGGTAGCGGGAGCAGGACTCGAACCTACGACCTTCGGGTTATGAGCCCGACGAGCTACCAACTGCTCCATCCCGCACTGTTTGTTGGGCTGCAAATGTATGATAAGTTTTGGCATTACAGTGTAAAATAATTGAAAATCTACTTTCTACGGGGGATCTTATTTAATCAGTGGTGATATAACTTACCTGGCCCCCCCAGCACACCTAAAGATGATTATGCTATGGTAATATGGTTCCAAAGGATTCTTTCTGGGGTTGAATGAGGCTTTTTAGCGTGCTAAATTATGATGGTTAAATCCCCCATTTTATTAATTTTAAACTATTTAACCGCTTTGTCATCATTAACACTAATTTTGTTATGTATAAAAATGTTGTTTTCAATTTATTACGTATCAAGGGCAATTAATGGAATTTGAGGGTTTAGTAAGTAAGCGGTTTGATGACCTGCACGTATGTGTTATCATCCCCACCTATAATAATCATCTAACCCTGGCCGGTGTAATTACAGATGTATCTGCCTATAGCAACCATATCATTGTAGTTAATGATGGTTCAACAGATGATACCGAAGCTATCGTAAAAACATTCCCACAAGTACAGCTCATCAGCTATCCTGATAATGTGGGGAAAGGCTGGGCACTACGCCAGGCATTTGCCTATGCCATGCAAAAAGGCTATAAATACGCCATCACCATTGATTCCGACGGGCAGCATTTTGCCAAAGATATTCCTGTATTTTTAGATAAACTTGAACAGGTTCAGGACGCCATCATTATTGGTTCCCGTAATATGAGCCAGGCCGCGGTACCAGGTAAAAGCAGTTTCGGGCATAAATTTTCCAATTTTTGGTTTTGGGTAGAAACAGGGATCCATTCACCCGACACGCAATCAGGCTTCAGGTTATATCCATTATACCTGTTAGAGGGGATGAAGTTTTATACCCGCAAATATGAGTTTGAGATCGAGGTGATCGTTCGGGCCTCATGGCGCGGTGTATACATGGATTCGGTGCCGGTGAGCGTGTATTATGCACCAAAGGAAACCCGGGTTTCGCACTTCCGTCCCGTTACAGATTTTTCGCGGGTTGGCGTGCTAAATGCCTTTTTGGTAGTAATTGCCTTTGTCTGGATTAAACCGCGCGAGCTTTTCCTGAATTTATCAAAAAAAAAGGGGCGGAAAAAAATAATAGCCACCTTATATAATCCCAATGATTCCGACGAGGTAAAAGCCTTATCTATAGGCTTTGGTATTTTTATGGGGATAGTGCCCATCTGGGGTTTTCAGTTAGCTGTAGCCATATTTTTGTCTATCATATTTAAACTCAATAAGGCCCTTGTAGTATTTACGGCACATATCAGTTTCCCGCCAATGATCCCTGTTATTATATTTTTAAGTTACAAAGCCGGTGAGTACTGGATGGGCAATAGGGTTACCAATATAGCTTTCAGCTCAAAAATATCCTTCAAAACTGTTGGCGAACATATGGAGCAATATATTTACGGCAGCCTTACACTGGCTGTTGTTGCATCACTTACGGTTGGCCTTATAACTTACGCTTTACTAAAATTGTTAAAAAAAGCACCCGCTGCCATATAAGTAAGCCATTAAATGGAAAAAGGTCTTGTCCTCATATACCATTATTTTACCAGGAACAGGGGTATTTTTTATACGGTATTTGCTGCTTGCTTTTTGTTGATGGGCTATTTTGCATCGCAGGTAAAGTTTGAGGAGGATATCAGCAAAGTTATCCCCAGGGATAAAAAAATAGCCAAGCTGAACGAAGTTTTCCAGAACTCTAAGTTTTTAGATAAGCTGGTGATCATGGTATCGCTAAAGGACAGCACAGCTATTGTAAATCCCGACAGCCTGGTAGCTTTTGCTGATGAATTTGCGGCTGCCGTACAGTCCAAATTTACGCCTTATATTGGCAAAGCCAGTTTTAAAGTTAATGATGATGTGGTAATGAACCTGTTTGGCACCATCAGCCAAAAGTTGCCGATTTACCTGGCAGAAAAGGATTATCAAACCGTCGACACCCTCATTACACCCGAAAAAGTTAAACAAACTCTGGCCTACGATTACCGCACGCTTACGTACCCGGCAGGCATTGCCCTAAAAAGCATCATTAGTAACGACCCGGTGGGCATCTCTTTCATCGGCTTGAAAAAATTACAAGAGCTGCAGTATGATAAGAATTTTGAACTTTACGATAATTACGTAGTTACCAAAAACCGCAAAAACCTGCTCATGTTCATCACCCC
>NZ_JBFUKF010000481.1:0-3487 GCF_056400985.1 Mucilaginibacter sp. P4_G9
TGTATAAAAAAGTAGGCTGTGCAGCAGGGTACCTGCTTTTATAAATATACTCCTCCTGACTTACTATTGGTGCAAAAGATTCATCGGCAACAAATGTTCCTTTACCCGAGTTGAACGTATCATCGGAAAAGGGTTTTGAAGCTTTTTGTTTACAGGCCTGTAAGCTTATCGCTACAATTAATACTAAAAAAACACATCTAACATCAAACCTAATCTTCATACTGATCTTTTTTGAACAATCTGGAGAAACGCAGCATCGCGTATCCGATAATAAAAGCCCCAAAAAGCATCCGCTGATAAGGCTGTAACTGTAGCGGGAGTCGGTCCCAAAACATGATCATTAAGCCTAAAATTATAAAACAGATAAATGCAGCAGTTCCTAAAATAAGCAAAAACCGCCTTTTGGGCGATTTTTGACCTTTATTGAAATTAAATGACATTATCTTAATTATCACCAGCTAAAGTAAAGCTTACCGGTACACTATATTGTACACGAACCGGCCGGCCGTTTTGAATTCCTGGCTTCCATTTTGGTGACCCTTTTAAGGCCCGAACGGCTTCAGCATCTGTACCCGGGCTAAGGCTTCTTGACACCTTGATATCAGTTAATGATCCGTCACGTTCCACTACGAAAGTAAGGATTACCCTTCCTTGTGTGCCATTCTCACGGTCAACTGCAGGGTACCTGATGGTTTTACTCAAATAAGCACCAAATTTTTCAACGCCACCCGGAAACTCGGGTAAATTCTCAACTGATGCAAAGATCTTATTAGGATCTTCTTCAACAACTTGTTTAATATCTGAGTTACCTACCGGTTCATCAATTCTGATATCAGCATTAGGGTCGCCTTTTTGATCTTTCTGACCTGGATCGGCTACTGCAAGTTCCTTAACCGTTGGCGGATCTTTTTCCTTAACCTCATTATCTGGTTTTACAACCGGAGGAGGGAAACGAACCTGGTCAACCTTTGGTTTTGGTGGTTCTGGTGGCGGTGGAGGTGGTTTTTTAGTTTGATCCACCGGTGGTGGTGGTAACAGCACTACGTCTGTTATCTTTACTTTTTCATCAGCTTTGGGGATAAGTCCCTTGATCTTATTGATAATAGTAGGTAAAGAAATAATAAACACAAACACCACAATAGCTATTATAAGAGCTCTTGATGTATTTTTTGCGTTATCTCTTCTTAGTTCATAAGCCCCGTAAGCCTTATTCCTGTTACTAAAAACAACGTCGATCCATTTCTGATCCAATATGTCTAATTTTGATCCAAACATTTGTTAGGCTTTAATGGAAATTAATAACGTTTTAATATTCTTATTTATTGTCGTTGTATAAACCGTCTTTCTTCAACAACTCAATTTCTATAGGAGAGATGTCAACTATACCATAGCTTTGTATATTGGCTATGTTGATCTCATCAAGCACACTTACCATGTTCTTGTACTTTGATTTATCGCTTGGTTTAATCACAACAAACATAAACTTTCCGGTTTTTTCCTGTACTTCTTTACTTTTTTCAATTAAAGTTTTACGCAAACCATCTTTACCATAGTTATCAACTGTTGGTGCCGATTTACCCGGTTCGCCCAGGTACCACTCCAGCTTATCGTCACTACCTAATAAAAGGGTTAATGAACGGGAAGCAGCAATAGGTAACTGATCTTTAGTTTTTTCATCCTTATCAGGCATTGCAAGGTCCATCGCTTTAGGCTTGGCCAATGTTGTTGTCATGATAAAGAAGGTGATCAATAAGAAAGCAAGGTCAACCATCGCGGTTAAGTCAATACGGGTAGATTGCTTTTTACTTCTAACCTTCCCGCCTTTATGTTTCCCTCCCCCGGAGGTATCTAATTCTGCCATGATCTTTTATTTTTTAGGAGCGCCGCCTGTGCCGTCGCCGCTAATATTTGTTATTAAACTAAATTTGTTGACTTTTTGCTTTTGCAAAATAGTTATAACATCCTTAATCACCGGGTACTCTTCCTTACTATCACCTTTAATAGCTACACGTAACTGCGTATTGTGCAGCGCCACAGTAGCTTTACGGGCCTCGCGAATCCAGTTGAACAGCTCATTACTTACAGAATCCCTGGGGATACCTGGTTGTTTAAGTTTCTTTTGCTCATCCRCTGACATGGCTATAAACTGGTGCAGCTGGTTCATCGGAACGCCAAACGCAGTGATAGTTGAAAACCGTGTCAGTTCTTCAGGAGTAAACGTGGTTTTATAAATTTCGCCCATCTGGGTTAAGGTTTGTTTGCGGATGTCAATCCCCTCAACTCCGAAAAATGCCTTTTGCTCCCCTACAGTTATAGTACCAAAATCAGATTCAGGTATAGGCTGTTGAATTGAAGACTTCGGCATATCGATCGGAACGGGATCTTCTGTCCTTACCTTCGCGGTCATTATAAAGAAAGTAAGCAACAGGAACGCCACATCGCACATTGCGGTCATGTCAATTGCTGTACTCTTTCTTGGAACTTTTATCCTTGCCATATTAAAATTTTTAAATATATAGTGTTATAATGTATTAATTATTCCGGCCAAGTATTAAATATTGAAAAGCCAGAAAACCTAAGCACTAATATATTCTTATCTGTTGGCGTTCTTGTGGGATGAAGCAAATGTTTGAACAATGCTAAATCCTGTTTCGTCAATAGCGTATGTCAGTTTATCAATTTTTGATGTAAATACGTTGTACATTACAATTGAAATAGCTGAAGTTAAGATACCAAATGCAGTGTTGATCAAAGCTTCAGAAATGTGTGAAGACAATTCAACCTGGTTTGGCACACCTGATACAGCTAACGAAGAGAACGCTTTAATCATACCCACAACCGTACCTAACAGACCGGTTAATGTACCGATAGATACCAATGTAGCGATGATAGTTAAGTTTTGCTCCAACATAGGCATTTCTAAAGCAGTTGCTTCTTCAATATCTTTTTGGATAGCCAAAGTTTTTTGATCAACATCAAGGTTTGGTTCTGCTTCCATTTCGCCATATTTTTTCAATGCTGATTTAATAACATTTGCTACTGAACCTTTTTGTTTATCGCATTCAGATGATGCTCCGGCGATATTACCTGCATTCAATAACGCTTGTACTTTTCTAACAAAAGTATCTACACTTCCTGTACCAGAAGCTTTTCCGATAACTACAAAACGCTCAATAGAGAAAACGATCACCATTAATAAAAACGACATGATCACTGGTACAATTACCCCGCCGCTATGAACAGTTCCAAAGATATCTGATGGGTAACCATGTACATCACCGCCTTTAAAGTGACTTGGGTCGCCAAGAATAAATACAAAAATAGAAGTTGAAACAATCAAACAGATTGGAATGGTTAAAGAAGCAAACATGCCCGATGCACTTGAGCTTTCTTTCTTAACAGGAGTAGTTGGTTTTGTTGGTGCGTTTGCCATTACTTTTAATTTTTAGTTTTTAGTTTTTGTTTATATTATAAGTTAGTTAAATGT
>NZ_JBFUKF010000482.1:0-3482 GCF_056400985.1 Mucilaginibacter sp. P4_G9
GTATTTTAACACAATTAAATGTTGGACAAGAGTCTGCCCGGCACGAAAATAACAAGTCAACTGATTCTGTGACAGCAAGAAAGGATGCCATTCTCGTTCAATATTCAAAAAACGTCGAGATCAGCGGCATTATCGTTATTCCTCATAAATATTCGGTACTTATCGGTCAATCGGAGAAAGTAAATGTAAAAGATCTTAAATCATTCAGTTCAGAGGGCAATGCAGATGGAATTGATGTGTTCTGTAGTAAAGATATTTTGATTGATCATGTTTTTATGCGAAATTCTGACGACTGTGTGGCCGTATATGGGCACCGTTGGGATTATTATGGTAATGTAAAGAACTTAACTGTAAGTAATTCAATTTTGTGGGCTGATGTAGCCCATCCTATCCTGGTAGGCACTCATGGCGATAGTAAAAATCCGGATACGCTCGAAAACATAAAATTCAAAAATGTAATCATACTTAATCAGCATGAAAACCAGATAGATTACCAGGGATGTATGTCGTTAAATGCCGGGGATAGCAATTTGCTGCGCGATATTCGATTTGAAAATATTGCAGTTGAAAGCATAAGTAAGGGCCAGCTTATCAATATCAGGGTAATGTTTAATCATAAGTATAATACGTCGCCCGGTGATGGTATAGAGAATGTTTATTTTAAAAATATTCACTATGCAGGTAAAAACGCGAACATGTCAATTATTGCTGGTTATGATGAGAAACGGGGAATCAAAAATATAACGTTTGAGAACCTGAAAATCGCAGATCAGATCATCTCGGATGATATGGTTAATAAGCCGTCGTTTTACAAAACGGGCGATATGGCGGATATATTTGTTGGTGAGCATGTTGAGGGTTTAAGATTTATCAAAACGGAATGATTAACCACAACTATTTAAAATAAACCTGAACATTTCAAAGTGTAATATGCCCGGGAGCTTTTATGAAAAAGAAGTTAGGAATAAAGGACATCGCAAACCAATTAAACATTTCTAAAACTACGGTTTCATTTATCCTGAACGGGAAGGCAAAAGAATATGGGATTACTCCTGATTTAGAAAATAAAGTCCTGAATTATGTAAAGAATGTTGGTTATATACCCAATAAAATAGCCCAGGGATTCAGAGCGGGAAAAACCAAAATTCTGGGTATGATGATTGAAGACATTTCTGATCCGTTTTTTTCATCTATTGCAAGAGCGACTGAAGAACATGCATACAACAAAGGCTATCAGATCATTTATGGAAGTACAGAAAATGACACCAGGAAAGCCAAGGATTTAATACTTGCTTTTAAAAATCATGGTGTTGATGGTTTTATTATCGCGCCGGCGCCGGGTATTGAATCCGCCGTCAGCGAGTTATTGGAAGATGGTTTTCCTATCGTTATATTCGATCGCCCGCTCGGGAATATTAAAGCTGATACCGTTCTGGTAAACAATTTTTTTGCAAGCTTTTCGGGAGTAAAGCATTTGGTGCATGAAGGGTATCAAAATATTGCATTAATAACATTGGTATCCGAGCAATTTCAAATGATTGAACGGCAAAATGGGTACCTAAAAGCAATAACTGATTTAAAACAATCGCCAATAATTAAAAAAATAAGGTATCATAGCCAAAGGGAACAAAGCATAGTTGAAATTGAAAATTTCCTGAAAGAGAACAACGCCATCGACGCGCTTTACTTTTCAACAAACTATATTGCCGAAAACGGACTGGAAGCGATCAGGAATCTTGGCCTCCGGATTCCGCAGGATGTGGCTGTAATTGTATTTGACGATAGCAGGTTGTTTAAATTACATTCACCGCCTGTTACTGCCATATCCCAACCAATTACAGCAATCGCCAGCCATTTGGTCGCTTTGATGCTTACTATTCTTACCCGCACCAATGATGAGGGGAGTAGGCCGGAAACAGTTATTCTGGATGCGGAACTTGTTATCCGGGCATCATCACAAGCAAGACAATAGCCTTTTTATCGCAAAAAAAAATCCGGGAAATGAATTCCCGGATTTTAAAATGAACAGGGCTATAGTAAATTAATATTATTCAGAAGTTTCCCAAACCGGTAGCTCAGCGATATCTCATGGGTAGCGTTATTAAAGCCCCCCAGGTTGGCTGATGAGGTGCCTAACTGGTAGCTGTAACCTATATGAAAGGCATTCATATTTAATGTAAGAATCCCAGCCATTGTTTTATCGGTACGGTAGTTAATGCCAAGCCCCAGGGTCTCTTTTATATACATTGTACCGGATATATCCGCAACAAGCGGTACTCCTTTTGCATAAGCAACCAATGTTGCCGGTTTAAATTTGATATCCTCGTTGATATTGGTCAGCAATGCCCCCGAAAAGTAATAATGACTCCTGAAATTGGAATTGTTTTGAATAGATGCGGTACCCAAACTGGTTATGGTAAGCTCGGGTGCCGAGATTCCCAGGTAATACCATCCGGTATAATAGATTACACCAAATCCAATATTGGGTTTGGTTCCCCTTACATCATTCCTGAAGGTTGGATCATTAGAATCCAATGTAGAATAATTGGCTGCATAATTCCGTACACCCGCATTGAGCGAGACGGCTAAATAGCTCTCTGAATTTAACTGGACCCCTTTTGCAAAATAGGCATTTACTTCGGTTTGATGTTCAATGGCCAACTGGTTATTAAATACGATTAGTCCTGCTGCAGCGTCAATCGATTCGATGGGCAGGTTCCCGTTGATCAGGTAGGTTACCGGCGCCCCGTCTATCCCTACCCATTGCTTGCGTGCCAGGGTATGAATTGAGCCTGCTTTATCCAAAAGCGAATAGGCCGGGTTAAACGGTGTTAAGTTATCCATGTACTGGGTATAACTAAAGGCTTGCTGCTGGGCACAAGCGCTGTAGCCTGTTACTATAAGTAACAGGCACAGGCTTAATGCAACAAACAGGGGGGTCTTGTTATTATAAATTTTATTCATATCCGGGATCATGCCGTGCTATTAGTATTTAATGATGATGAAACCGGTTTTATGTTTATTTTCTTCACCCTTCTTATATTCCAGCGTGTAAAAATAGGTACCCGGCTGCTGCATGGCACCGCCTATGCTGGAATGCCCGTCGAATACTTTCGAGCTGTTATCATAGCCTTTTGCTTCAAATATTTTAACACCACTGCGGTTCATGATCGTTAATTTATTATCCGGGTAGGCGGTTAATCCGTCTATGATCAGCACATCATTAATACCATCCCCGTTTGGAGAAAGGCCCTGGTGTACTATAATTCCTTCATTGCTGATATCGCGCTGCGGCGGAGCTACGGCCAGCGGGGCGCTCTTTAATGACATAGAACCTGCTGAAGGTTCGGTTCCGTAAATCAGCTGCCCTTTATAATAAACCGTAATGTGGTTATTCTCTTTCATCACATCTTTGGCCAGGTAGGAGTAATCATTCAGTTCATTAAAGTTCGACCAGTCTGTTTTGACAATACGGTACTGGA
>NZ_JBFUKF010000483.1:0-3465 GCF_056400985.1 Mucilaginibacter sp. P4_G9
CCCTTGTACCTGCCATCCCATGGAATTGTATAACCCATTGAAGAATATATTTTTTCGCCATACCTGTTAAACACATCAACAGTATTATTAGGGTAGTCACCCAAGTATTTAATTTCCCATAAGTCATTTTTGCCGTCGCCATTAGGTGTAAAAGCATTGGGTATAACAAGATATTTTAATACTTTAACCCTGACACTGGCCGTACTTGAGCAACCTTCCTCCGAGGTTACCATCAGGCTGTAGTCTGTAGTTTCGGTTAAGGTTGCCGTTGGGTTTAATATGTCATCATGATCCAAACCTGTTGAGGGGTACCATTTATAGCTTAAATTATGACCGTTTGCCGATGCCTTTAAAATAACCTGGCTCCCTTCAAGCACGGTAACAGGCCCATCTATCGATACCGTTGGTGAAGGATAAACCAATATCTGCTGTTTCACTGTATCGGGGCAGCTGTTTTGGGTTGAATAAATATAACTTATCTCGGCCGTACCCGTACCGGCTATCGAAGGATCAAACAAGCCACCGGGATTTATTCCTTTACCTGAAAACATACCTTTACCCATTGGTCCTACGATACTTAAAGGTGCAAGCTGCACAGGCTTATCCTCGGGGCAAACAGCGGGCGCCTGGGCAAATGTTATTATATGGGCCGCCTTTACAACAACGTTAAAATCCTGAATATTGGCACACACCCCACCAGAATAGGCAGCCACGTGCACACTGAAGGTGTGGTCACCATCGGTAAACACGGGGTAAGTATAACGTAGTTGCAGACCGTAAACCGGGTGCTCATAAACCCTCAATGATGTGGCATCGGCGGTGTTAAAAGTAACCTCAAGCCGGGTAATACTTCCGAAATTTACAGTAGACCTATTTTCAAAAAACACCTCTTTGTTGCTACACAAAGMAGCAGGATCGGGCACAACAACATTTGCCTTAGGAATATCGCCGTTAACAACAAAAGTTTGTGTTTTGGTGTACGTACAACCGTATTTTGTGGTAACCTTTAAGGTTACCTGGTAATCATTTCGGGCTTCGGTATAATGATGCCTGGGATTTTTTTCTGTCGATGTATTATCTGCGGCACTGGCATGCATATCTCCAAAATTCCATTGGTAAGTAAACCCGGATTCGGTATGATCGCCAATCATACTGTTATCTTTAAACTCAACCAAATCGGCAACACAGGCATCGGGTAAAATAAAATCAACCACAGCAATATCACTTATTTCTATTGCTTTTACTTTTGGCAAGCCCATACAACCGCCCGCGTTAACCACTGTTAATTTCACGGTATAAGTTCCGGCTGCTTTGTAAACGTGGGTAAATGGGGTATTATCAGCTTTTTCGACCACCGCGGTACTATCGCCAAAATCCCATAACCATTTTGCAATAGTACCATCACTGCTTGTAGAATGATCTGTAAAGGTTATATCCAGGCCGGGGCAGTATGGAGCCAAAAAGTCAAAATTGGCAACAGGTAAATTAGTAATACTAACAGGTGTCGGCTCAGATACATCGCCACAGCCATTTTCGTTAATAACAGTTAGCCTTACATTATAAGTACCCGGATGCTCATAAACATGCGACGGATTTTGTACAACATCGGTATATCCATCGCCAAAATCCCATAACCGTGTTTTGGTTTCGCGGCCATAGGTTTGTGATGTATCCCTAAAAAAGGTAGTATCGCCTAAACATGAACCTGCAAAAGTAAACCTTGCCACCGGCGGAAGAGCCATATTAAAATCAAGTTCAACGTCTTCGGCCGAGCCACATTCATCGGCTATGGGATTAAACACAGTTGCTACCACACTGTAATTTCCGGTTGTGTAAATTTTATCATCACGGTATTCATACAAATAGAGTGTTTGATCACCCCTAACGGTAGTTGATTTAACAAGTGGATTACTATCAAGGTAGGTAGTGCCGTTTTTAAAATCCCATTTAATGCTGGTTGTTTTAAAAGGCAGGGTTAACTGGAGCCTGTAGGTTGCACCTGTACACCCATTTAGTTGCGAGGTACTGCTTTGCGGATCTTTCAGGGCTATAAACTCGGTAAGGTTTTTAAGGTTGGCACCGGCCGCGTACCCGTATGATTCGGCGTTGCCAAAACCATAGGCTATGGCGTTAAAACCATCAGAGGCACTAATGTGGTGCACGCCATTATTAACTGCAATTTGTGCATATGAATAAACGGGGTTGCCGGCAACAGGTACAAATTTTGTATACGGACTGCCATCAAGTGCAAAAGTAGGCACTGCGCTTGTTTTAATAACTACATTAATAAAATTATTAATGATTCTGAAATTACCGGTTGAATTTAAGGTTACATGATCCAGCGTTTGCTCAAGCGGATTAAGATATATCATTTCAGGATCCCCGGTATCCTGGTTTGCATCAACACAGTTAATAGTTTTAAATTGTGTTACAGCATATTGAACAACCTGTACCTGTTTATTGGCAGTAATAACGTTGGGGGCATCTGAATTAAATTCGTAATAAAGCCCCCCGGTAAAATCCGATGGCAGAAGGTTACGTCCATTTAAATTTACAATAGTATTAGGATCGCTCAATATGATCCTGAAAACATCGTAATTCCGGCTTTTTAAAGGCGCTGTGATATAGTTTTTTCCCCAGGAGGCAGTTGGATATAACTGTTGGAAAAGGTTATCAGATGTGTTATTTACCGTATTGCAACCTATAAGTATTTTTGAACTGCCAGAAAACACAGCTACTTTTTTACAAGAACCGGCCTGTGTACTTATTGTACGGATGCGTGTGCCGGTAAGGTCATTATCTGCAAGGCCCTGGTATACCTGGCCTTTGTTTAAAATTATAGTAAACGGTTTTCCCGGAGGCTCGCCGTTAAGCAAATATGTTTTGGGTGTTATTTCAACGGTGGTATTATCTTCGGTGCCAATAACCGCAAATGTTGAATAGGATGCTTTTTTTTCGGTTATGAGCGAATTGGATAATTGGGTGTAATTAATGGATACATAATCCTTACCAAGCACATTTACCGGCAGTAAAAGGGTTGCCCCCGAAACGCTTTGCGCAAAAATGTGGGCGTAAACGGCTATAGGCTTTTGTGAAGTGATATGGATCCCTTTAGTAGAAAAACCTTGCTGATCTAAAAAAGCGCTTGCCGGTATCGAAACTGTAAGGATGCCCCTGGCAACTACATCATAGCTTTCAGAAAATGAGCCATCGGCAATAACCACATTTACCGTCGTATTAACATCGGCTGTAATATAAAGGTTCATCTTGCTCACATTACCCCTGGGATCTGTGGTTGTTGGGGGAGTAATATGATCCATGTACACCGTCCAAAATTCGGTTCCCTGGTTTGAAAAACCACCCTGAGCATAGGCACCTAAACTACAGCACAGTAAAATAAAGACCGAAATTATCGCCCGTAAAAATTTCACCCTGGTATAAATGTTTAATTGGCCTTTATTTATC
>NZ_JBFUKF010000484.1:0-3448 GCF_056400985.1 Mucilaginibacter sp. P4_G9
GCTCGGGGTACGGGTATTGGGGTGCGGGTGTGGAGTTTTCGGCGAGAGATTGTTGGCTTAATTATGAATATTACCTTAACAACCTTCAGAAATGCATCACGAACCTAATAAGCCCGAACCTCGAACCCCACTCCCTGCCCCTCTTACAGGTAATACTTCTCCCCATCCGTTTTGATCTTCCCGGCATCAAGCAACAGGCGGATGGCTTCCATTTTCTCTTTTTCGGTGCCCACATTGATAGTGGTTACGAGTGTGCCGATATCCGGGGCTGATACACTTAAAAACTGTACTATTTCKTGGGTGATGTTATCAAATATTTCGTCGGCATTTTTTTGGCGTTTTTCATCCAGGCAAACATCGCAGATCCCGCATTTACGGGCATTTGGCTCATCGAAATAAGCCAGCAGCATTTGGCTGCGACATTTTTGATGAATAGCGTAAGCAAAAACAGCCTCCATTTTTTGGCGGTAGGTTTCCTTTCTCTCTTCAATATAGTTTTTGTTGATGAACAGGCGGGCCGCCTGCTGCCTGGCCTTTAAATAGGTAACCTGCGGCTTATCTGTTTGCTGCAGGTAACTGATTAAACCAAACTGTTGTAATTGCAGCAAGCCGTCAACCACCTGCTGAACGCTTAGGTTTGTGCGCCGCGCCAGGTCATACTCCTTAATCCTCACATAATCTTCAAATGAGCCGCCGTATGAGCGCAAAAGGGTTTTAATAAACGGATCCCAGCCCGCGTTCTGAATCTGGAAGTTATACAACACCTCGTTCACCACCTCAAACCTGAAACGCGATGGTAGAAACACACTCTCATTGAATGAAAGGTATTCATCCTTCTCCAAAAATTTAAGCGCATTTAAGGTTTTGATGGCATCCAGCTTAAAACGGCTGCAAAAATCGCCCAGGTCAAGGTCAAAGCTTAACCCCTCGCCTGCCTCGTAGGCAAGCTGGTAGTAATTGGCCAGGCAATGATACACTTGCTTAATTTCATCAACCGATGGAAAATTAAGCAGGAACATTTTCTCCTGCCGCAACCTATCGGCATGGGTATATAATAATACGCCATAAGCCTTTTGCTCATCGCGCCCCCCCCGGCCGGCCTCCTGGTAGTAGGCCTCTAAACTTTCGGGCATATCTTTGTGGATCACAAAGCGTACGTCGGGTTTATCAATCCCCATCCCAAATGCATTGGTAGCAACAATTACCCGGATGCGGTTGCTTTTCCAGCTTTCCTGCCGTTCGGCCCTTATATCCATAGGCAACCCGGCGTGGTAATAGTCGGCTTTAATGCCGTTATCGTTGTAAAATTTTGCTATGTCGGCGGCATCTTTACGGCTGCGTACATAAACAATACCGCTACCTTTAACACCTTTTGCAATATCCAGCATCCGCCGAAGCTTGTTTTCGGCATTTTGCACTACGTAACTGATATTTTTGCGCTCAAAACTTTGCTGGTAAACAACCTGATCTTTAAACAATAGCTTGTCCTGCATATCCTGCTTAACTTCGGATGTTGCTGTGGCAGTAAGCGCCAGTACAGGCACATCGGGATGCAGCACGCGCAGATCGGCAATGTGCAGGTATGGTGGTCTGAAATCATATCCCCATTGCGAGATACAGTGTGCTTCGTCAACAGCTATCAGGTTTACTTTCATGTACCGGATGCGCTCGCGTACCAGTTCTGAAAGTAACCGCTCTGGCGAGAGGTACAAAAATTTAACCGAGCCGTAGATGCAGTTATCCAGCGCCAGGTCTATCTCGCGCAATCCCATGCCCGAAACAATAGCCACAGCGTTGATGCCTTTGGCCTTCAGGTTTTCTACCTGGTCTTTCATGAGTGCTATAAGTGGCGAAACCACAATACAGATCCCCTCTTTGGCCAGAGCTGGCACCTGGAAACAAACAGATTTACCGCCCCCCGTAGGTAACAAAGCTAAAGTATCATGACCCAATAAAACAGATTTGATGATCTCGGCCTGCATCGGCCTGAATTGATCATGATTCCAGTAGTGTTTTAATATTTCCTCTATGGTCATGTTTTGAGTCAGAAAGTCCGTTAGTCCGGAAAGTTCGAAAGATAATGAATGTAATCTCAAGTCGGAAAATCACGAAGCAGGAAAAGTCGGAAAAGATTTTCAACCCGCTAATTCTAAACTTTATAATTTTGCCATTTCCGCTCTTTCGCACGTCCCAAGTTCCCGGCTATTTAAAAAGCCATTTATAAAAATCAGGCCAGTCTCCCCTCCACTGTTTTTCGTTATGACTGGCACCTTTAATGATCACTATGGGTGAGTTTTGGGGCTTAATGCCTTTTTCCTGTACAATCGTAGCCATTTTTTTCATATCGGAAACCATATTTTCACTCTCGGCATCGCCGCATACAAAGTAAAAACGTGTTTTATTACCCGGCTGTTTTTGTTTAGCCTGTTCATAAATTTCTGGCGCTATCCAAAACGCCGGCGAAAATATGCCTGCATTGCCAAATACGCCGGGATATTTAAGTGTGGCATACATCGATATCAATGCCCCCATTGAGCTGCCTGCAACGGTAGTATATTTTGTGCCGGCCTTGGTTTTATAATGCGCATCGATATATGGTTTCAGGGTTTTAACTAAAAAATCAACATAGTCAGCACCCCTGCCCTTGCCATATTTTGAATCATAAGGATCATATTCTGTAATACGGTAATCGCCGCCATGATCAATGCCTACAACTATGCATTCTTTTTGGGGCGATACTTTATCCAGCAGCTCATCAATCCCCCATTCGCCATAGCCGCTATAGTAATCATCAAACAGGTTTTGCCCATCGTGCATATAAATTACGGGATATTTCTTTTTGGATGAGGTATAATCTGTGGGGAGGTAGATCCATATGCGGCGTTGCCTGCCCAGCTGCGGCATATCAAACCTATCGCTTATAATATGCACCTGTGCAGTGGCTGTGTGCTGTTTTATGGCGGCGGCAAAATTATCCTGCCAGGCGGCAACATCTAATGTTACCGTTGTATCATTTACAAGGTTGAGCGTTCGGTTATCAATGCCTTTACCGGCGGCATTGCATTCAACAGCATCCCAGCTGCCGCGGGTAATCTTGTAGTTGTAAACACCCCTGGGCATCTCCTTTAAAAGCAGGTATCCGCCATTGCCATCGGGTTTCATTTGCCAGGTGCTATCGGCAGGGTTCCAGTTATTAAAATTGCCGGCCAAAAACACGTACCCGGATGACGGCTTTAAAGGGGCAATTTTGCCTGTTTTAAAGACTGTTTTTACCTGTCCAAAAAGCAAAAAACTTTGACCAAAAAACCAAAACGCGCAGAAAAATATTTTTTTTATCATTATTAACTGTTTAGTTGACATGTAATATTCCGGGAACGTTCCCGGAAATTGGTTGCATATTAGTAAAATTGCCTATTGTGTAATTATTACACTTAGTTTCATACAAATC
>NZ_JBFUKF010000485.1:0-3443 GCF_056400985.1 Mucilaginibacter sp. P4_G9
AAACGGCATAATTGCCGCAAAAGTTGAATTTTGATTCCGTAGCTCAGCTGGTAGAGCATAACACTTTTAATGTTGGGGTCCTGGGTTCGAATCCCAGCGGGATCACGAAAAGCCTTTGAAAGAAGGCTTTTCTTATTTAAAACCATAATTGAATCTCTTTAGAACAGAAACGGCATAATTGCCGCAAAAGTTGAATTTTGATTCCGTAGCTCAGCTGGTAGAGCATAACACTTTTAATGTTGGGGTCCTGGGTTCGAATCCCAGCGGGATCACGAAAGGCGCAAGAGATTGCGCCTTTTTGCGTTAAAAGGTATTGGATTTTCACCGCACCATTTGTTGATGAATTCGTTTTCTAAAAAGGCCTTAATAGCTATTGTTATCACGTAAAGGTGTTACAGTTGTGATTAAGTATTAGATGCAATACAGGCCTAGGCTGTGCGGGTGATAACACCGACCAGAGGCTAAAAAGTGCGGGCAGAATTATCTACAATCTGTTGATTTAAGTATTGCAAGAATCAATTTAAATGCTTAGCTTTAAGTGTCTTAAACCAATGTAACTTATCTTTTCTTTATTGACAAATGTAAATGTTTATTTATGAAAAAGGTTTTGTACTTGCTCTGTTTCCTTATTGCACTTATGGTTACTAATACCGCCTCGTCACAAGGATTCTTAAAGAAGCTCAAAGACAAGGTGAATAAAGCAGTAAATAAGGAAGTAGACAAAAAGGCCGGCATTCCTCCTGAAACCGGATCAGGCAATAGTAACTCCGGCTCTTCCGGCAGGCCCTCCAATAAAGGCGGTGGCGGATTAAGTAATACTGCCCCCCCTGATGTAAAAGCTCAAATGGCAGAAGCTGAAACGGCCCATGCGGCTAAGAATTACAGCGATGTCCGGTATTCGTTACAGCAGGCGCTCATGGGTGTAGAGATTCAATTGGGTCGACAGATTCTCAAATCTTTACCCACTTCGGTAGTCGCTTTAAACGTAGATACACTACAAGACATAGTAATGAGTACTCAATGGGGCTGGAGTAACCTGAATATTCACCGGGTGTGGAAAAATAACGCCGATAAACAGTTGACAATTACTGTTGGAAATGCAGGAATCTATGCAGGTTTAGCTGCTTTATATTTTTCAAATGCCGGTATGATCGAAGCCAATGGCGCTAAACAAAATTTTAAACAGGTGAGGGTCAAAGGCAACAAAGCAATCATTCAATACGAAGACAGTAAGGGATATACACTAATAGTATCCATTGGCCAAAGTTCCATGATTGTTTGGGAATGTATCAACTTTGCCAACGAGCAGGAAGTGATGACTGCCGCTAATACTTTTGATATTGACGGAATAAAAAAGATGCTTGGGGAACAATAATTTTAATCTCAACAAAAAAATTTATGAAGGCTTTTATAACATTAATCGCAGTCATCGCCTTTATAAGTACTGGCGTTGCACAAAATTTCACTAAAGCAATGACCACTGCTAAAACTGCCTACGGTGCAGGCAAACTGGAAGAAACACATTTTGCTCTGCAGCAAGCCATGCAGGAAGTTGACCTGATAATTGGTAAGGAAGTGCTAAAATTGTTGCCACCTAAAATGGATGCAATGGAAGTCATTGCAAAGGAAGATAATGTTGCTTCCAATATTGGTTACGTAGGAGCTACTATACACCGCTCTTATGAGAAAGGCGTCAGGAAAGCTGATATTTCTATCATCAGTAATTCCCCATTGGTTGCTATGACGAATACGGTATTAAATACACCTCTTTTAGGTGGAATGATGAATGATGGTAAGACCAAAACTGTAAAAGTCCAGGGTTATAAAGCAAGGCTTGAAAAACAGACAGGTAGCACAAATGACAAAAATGATTACGAGTTACAGATACCTTTGGGAAGTGCTTTAATTACTTTTAAAGTAGATGATTGTACAGATACACAAATACTGGAATTTGCAGAAACAATTCCATTGCAAAAGATAGCTAAACTGATCCAATAACTGGTGTCCTATTTGACCGGTGCTCCAGTTGGTTTTTTCACCCCATAGATGATCATTTTTTTGACTTTACCGTTGAACAGTTCGTAGATATCGCAATAATACATATCAAATACCTTTCCGTCACGGTTCTGGCATTGCACTTCACTGCTCACTGATGCCTGGTCTCCGTCAATCAAAAAATGATCCTGAGTGCAGGTGATCACTTTAATTTCCGGGTTGACGCAATACAAGCCTTGAACTGGTCAGCCTGAAAACACCGACCAGGGGCTAAATCCAGCAGGAAATCAAAAGACATGGGCTTTTTCATGGCTCAGGAATTAATGCTATTTTCCAATGAATATGTAATATATAGCTTACCTKAATGAAAAACAAAGGGCTTTTCATGTAGTTTGAATACCTGGCAGCGAGTGAAATATTGTCGCAATACACCCTCTAAAATGGCCTGAATGGCACTAACCGGGACGAAAAAAAACATTTAATTTTGAGGTAGTTAAATAATTTGATCAAAACAATTAGCGCTTACGATCTTTAACAATATATAACATCAAAACCATTTACCTATGTTACCCATCAAACCACACCTCTGGTTCGACCAGGAAGCAAAACAAGCAGCTGAATTCTATGCAACCTTAATGCCCGGCTCGGCTGTTAATTATGTAAATCATTTTCCAATGCCTGGCGGCGGCGAATGCGAAGTAGTTGAATTTACCGTTGCCGGCCAGCCGTTCCTGGGTATTAGTTCAGAGCACAAGCTTGGGATCAATCCATCCATTTCCTTCATGATCAACTTCGACCCCTCGCGTGACCCGGATGCCGCGAAGCACATCGACGCGGTTTGGAGCAAGCTGATTGAAAACGGAAAAGTACTGATGCCGCTGGATAACTATCCTTTTAGTGAGCGCTATGGCTGGGTAGCCGATAAATACGGCGTATCCTGGCAACTCATCCTGACTAACCCGTCCGGCGAGGAAAGGCCCGCCATCGTTCCGTCGCTACTGTTCACCCAACCGGTGGCCGGTAAAGCCGATGAAGCCATCGCGTTTTACTGCTCGGTATTTAAAGACAGCAAACGCGGTACCACCGCCCCACGCCCGGAGGATATGGGGCCGGATAAGGCAGGCACACTTATGTTCGCTGATTTTTACATCGATAAAACCTGGCTGGCCGCTATGGATAGCGCGCATCAGCACGGATTCGGTTTTAACGACGCGGTGTCGCTATTGATCCCATGTGAAACCCRGGAAGAAATTGACTATTACTGGTCGGCACTTTCGACTGATGGCGAAGCCGGCCAATGYGGCTGGCTGAAGGACAAATACGGCGTATCCTGGCAGGTGGCCTCCACCGTCATGTTAGATGCGCTCAGGAACGGCAGCCCTGAACAGATAGCGCGCATTACGCAAATTTTTATGACAATGAAGAAAGTTGACATCGAAACCCTGCAG
>NZ_JBFUKF010000486.1:0-3439 GCF_056400985.1 Mucilaginibacter sp. P4_G9
CGGTGTTACGGGGCAATAAGTTAAATGTTTGGAAAACAAAGCCAATCTCGGAGTTGCGTACTTCGGCCAGCTCATTATCGGTCATATGGCTCACGTTTATCCCGTTCAGGATGTACTCGCCTTTGGTGGGCGTATCCAAACAACCTAAAATATTCATCAGTGTAGATTTACCCGAACCAGACGGACCCATCAAAGCCACAAACTCGCCTTTATTAATAGTTAACGAAACAGATTTAAGGGCGTGTATTACTTCGGTACCTATTACGTACTTACGTCCTATCTCGTTTATGGTAATTAAAGGCTTATCTTTTAATGGCTCCATGAATGTTTTTTTATTTGGACTATAGATAGGTATGGAATGTTACAATTGAAAGTCAAAATTCAAAATTAAAAAGTCAAAAGCTCTGATGGCTAAAAACACAGCCGCTAAACAAGCATTTTTTAATTTTGACTTTTTAATTTTGAATTATTTCTCTATCACCTTTGCTACTAAAAAATAATCCTCATCGTGCTTAGGCGCATTTTGTAAAGCCTCTTCATGCGTAACAGTTTGTTTCACTACATCTTCACGTAAAATATTTGCGCCATCGGTCATGTAAATCAGGGGCTCCACTCCGGTAGTATCCAGCTCGTTAAGCTTGGCCATAAAATCAAGAATTTTGCTCATGTCTTTAATCATGTCCTGTTTCTCCGTTTCACTAAGTTCAAGGCGGGCCAGGTGKGCAACTTTTTCAACTGTTTCTTTATCTATGGTCATGCCGTTTGTAATTTCTTTTTAATAATAGCGTAAACCTCATCGCGCAGCGCGTCGGCATCATCCAACGTTAAATGGGCTGTTTCAATGGGTTTATGTACAAATATATCACAAATTCCCGGTCTGCTGCCATGTTCTTTGCCGGTATCCCAAAGTACCTTCCAGGTATCAAGCGAGCTTATTGGCAAAATAGGCGCTTTCATTTCAATAGCCAGGCGAAAAGGGCCKTTTTTAAACGACTGTAATCCGGGCGGATAATCTTTGGGGATAGTAGCCTCGGGGAAAATAACTACGCTTACCCCGCTTTTTATACGTTCGGCGGCTGTTTTAAACGCCCGGAAAGATGACATTTTGCTTTCCCGGTTAACGGTAATATCAATAGTACGAAAGAAATAGCCAAGCACATAGTTGGTCAGTAATTCTTCCTTACCCATAAAACAGATGTTATTTTTTAAGATGGTACTTACCGCAGATACATCAAGGTTTGAGGTGTGGTTACCGCAAACTACGTAAGTTTTTTTCCAGTCTACAGGCTCTTCAAAAGTGGCGCTGTAAAAAATGCCTGATATGCCCGAGCTCAAAAATATGATAAGCCGCCTCACCTGGTTAATGTATTTGTACCGCCGCTTTTTTTGTTTAAGTACGTATAACGCCGGGTAGCATAGTGTAAAAAAGAAAGCGATGCTATACCTGTAATAATTGGTATGGATCTTTTTCAGTGTTAATTTCATGTTCACCAAATGTAAAAAAAATACTCATTTTTTGGATAGCGTAAACTTTAGCAGCCTGTTTGAAGATAAAAAAAACAGGTGGTCATTGAGTGATCATCCGTGGGAGCCTGGAAAAAATGGGAATGACGTGCTGAGTTTAGGAGGCTCAAAACAACCATGTCATTGCGAGGAACGAAGCAATCGCGAGCTGTGCAGGTCCGCTCTGTATAACATGCGATTGCTTCGTGCCTCGCAATGACATAGATTATATTAAAAAACAGTGCTGATAATCAGTAATTTAAATGTAAAAACATTAATAAATCAAATTTAAACAGCCTCACAGTTAGCTAATTTGAATGTTCAAGCTTATCTTTAATAATGGCATAAACCTTGTCACGCAGGGTGTCGGCATCTGCTATGGTCAGGGTTGATGTATCAACGGGCTTATGAACATAAAAATGGCAAATGCCTGGCCTGCTGCCATATTTGGTGCCTGTATCCCAAAATATTTTCCAGGTGTTTAATGAGCTTACCGGTATAATGGGGATCTTATTTTCGATTGCCAGGCGAAAGGGCCCGTTTTTAAATTCGCTCAATTGGGGAGGGTAATCATCCGTTATCATTCCCTCGGGAAATATCACCATTGATATGCCCTCTTGTAGTTTTTCGGCTGCTTTTTTAAAGGCCCTGAAAGATGACATTTTACTCTCCCTGTTAACCGGGATATCAACCGAGCGGAAGAACAGGCTGGTTACCAAACCATCTGCTAACTCCTGTTTGCCCATAAAGCTGCAATTGCCGTTAACCAGTATGCACAGGGCCGAAATATCGAGGTTAGAGGTATGATTTGGACATATGATATAGGTTTTGCTCCAGTCAATAGGTTCCTCGTAATCAAACTTATAAAATATGCCTACCAATGCCGAACTGATGAAACCCCATACCCGGCGCAGCTTGTTCATGCTGTGGTACCTTGACGGATGTTTAGAAAAATAATAGAAAAACGGCCATAATATTAAGTAGGAGAGGGCTACACTGATCACATATAAATAGACGTGCACTTTTCTCAATATCATTTTCATCGTCATCAAAAATAGAAAAAATCCTTACTTTCGCCCCTATGGAAACTGTTGTTAGTGGCATCCGTTCAACCGGAAATTTGCATTTGGGGAATYATTACGGGGCTTTGCAAAACTTTATAAAAATGCAGAATGAATTTAACTGCTATTTTTTTATTGCCGACCTGCATTCGTTAACCACGCATCCAACACCTGCCAACCTGCATAGTAATGTAAAGCAGGTTTTGGTAGAGTATCTTGCGGCCGGTATTGATCCGGAAAAGGCTACCATCTACGTACAGTCAGACGTGCCCGAGATTGCCGAACTATACCTGTATTTAAACATGAACGCCTACCTTGGCGAGCTGGAACGCAGCACTTCATTTAAAGATAAAGTACGTGCCAATCCCGAGAATGTGAACGCCGGTTTGCTTACCTACCCGGTATTGATGGCGGCAGATATCATTATTCATAAAGCTACAAAAGTTCCTGTTGGTAAGGATCAGGAACAACACCTGGAAATGGCCCGCACCTTTGGCAACCGGTTTAACCGGCTGTACAACCACGATTATTTTCCCGAGCCTTATGCTTTTAATTATAGCAGTAACCTGGTGAAAATTCCGGGACTTGATGGCAAGGGTAAAATGGGGAAATCAGAAGGGGAGGGGAATGCCGTTTTTCTTGGCGATACACCGGAAGTTATTAAAAAGAAAGTGATGCGCGCCGTGACTGATTCCGGCCCGACAACAGAAAATCAAAACAAACCACAGGAGATCCAAAACCTGTTCGATCTGATGAAAGTTGTTTCATCGGCAGATACATTGACTCATTTTGATAATTTATATAACACAATGAGCATCCGCTACGGCGACCTGAAAAAACAATTGGCCGAGGATATGATCATTGCAACAGCACCC
>NZ_JBFUKF010000487.1:0-3438 GCF_056400985.1 Mucilaginibacter sp. P4_G9
CCAAATACGTTTGTTATATTGAAAATTAGATAATTTACCTATGCTTTTCAACAGTTACCCTTTCTTAATTTTTCTTTTTGTAACGTTTACCCTCTACTATCTTCCATTTGCATTTATAAGAAAGATGCAATTATCAATTTTAATAATAGCCAGTTTTATATTTTATTCTTATGAAAGGCCGGTCCTATTATTATTGCTCCTGGGGTCTATTTCTATAAATACTTTACTTAGCTATTTTATTTACAGATCCGAAAAGCACTTAGTAAAGCCTATTGTGGTTTTTGGGGTAGTATTTAACCTGGCGATAATTGCTTTTTTTAAGTATAGTCCATTAATTGCTACAAGCTTTAATAGCGCATTAAATATTCATAACGGCCTTACTAACTTTTTACTGACTATACCATTACCTATCGGAATTTCATTTTATACCTTTGAGGGTATAAGTCTCTTGCTTGATCTATACAAGGATAAAAACATTATTAAAGAGAAAACATTTGCAGAGCACCTTGGTAAAACGGCCATATTTATATCTTTTTTCCCCCACTTAATTGCTGGTCCGATATTAAAGGCCCGCGACTTTTATCCACAAATAAACACTAAGTTTTTAAAGGATATTTCATGGGAGGTTGCTATAAAAAAAATTATTTTGGGGTTCTTTTTAAAAATGGTGATTGCCGATAATTTAAGCGAAATAACGTCAAGCATCCAGTATCCTTATTTTCAGGGCTTTTCTTCCGGCAACCTATTGATGTATCTATTGGGGTATTCTATGCAAATATTTGCTGATTTTGCCGGTTACTCACTTATTGCAATTGGTGTGGGATTTTTGTTTGGCTATAACCTGCCGGAGAACTTTAATTTCCCATATATCTCATCCTCTTTTTCGGAATTTTGGMGAAGGTGGCATATCTCATTGTCTACATGGCTTAGGGATTACTTATATTTCCCTTTAGGCGGCAACAGGAAAGGCAATCTCCGTACCTATTTTAATTTGTTTATTGTAATGTTCTTAGGTGGCTTATGGCATGGCGCGGCATGGAGTTACGCTGTTTGGGGAGCAATGCATGGCTTCTTTTTAATGGTTGAACGCTTTTTCACTGGAAGCAAAGCAAACAACACAGAGAAAAGAAACTATTTTGGAATGGTTTACGTGTTTATTACAGTAACTGTTTTGTGGCTCCTGTTTAAGCTTACAGATTTTTCCACCTTCCTTTTGTATATAAAAGATATATTTATAAATACCAATATAGCATTTAAGATGGGAACGGATGAATTGAGCATCTTGTTTTATGCTGCAATTATTGTTCTTTATCATGCTGCTTATTTAGCTAAAGAAGTAAAAACACTTTCGCTGCGGTATTCAAGATTCGATGTTCCGGCTTATGGGCTAATGTTATTTTTTACTTTTGTTAATAGTGGCTCGGCAGGGGCATTTATTTATTTTCAGTTTTAAACAATTATGAAGAAAGTTGTCAATATAATACTGTTCGGGATTACCTGTTTGTTTATCTACAATGTTTTTTTAATTCTTTTCCCTTCGAAAATGCCGGCCTATGTAAACCGGGCCAGGGTAGAAAACTTTATTTATGCTAAAAAGGATTTTCCCATTGTATTAGCGGGATCATCGTTGAGTGGCGTTTTTGAAGAGCCAAAAGCAAAAGAGATTTTTGGTAATGACTATTTTAATATGTATTTACCTTATTCGGGTGCCTGCACAGGTGTTGAAGTTTTAAGACTCAGCAAAAAGACTCCAAAAATACTGTTTGTTGAGATTAATCAGGTACATCGCGGTACAGATTCAGATATGGTAAAGGGTATTTTTGAGTCACCTATTTACAGTTATAAAGGCCTGCTTCCTTTTACACTTGCAAAAAACAAATTCGTGTCCAATATGATAGACAGGTTTAAAAAACCGCCGCTTAACCAGGGAAGTAAAAAGCAACCTGCTGCGGTGTTATATAATAATTTGTTAAAGCGCATGCAAAAAACATATGGAAAGATTGAGGATAAAAAACATCTGGATAGCGAGATAGCTAAGCTGTCAAATACGCTTAAAGAATTTGCGTCTAATGGATGCCAAATATACCTTTATGAAATGCCTATGGATAGTAGCTTAAGATATTCGAAAGTTCTTGTTTATGAAAGAACGTATTTTGAAAATTTTGCGAAACAGAACAACTTTCATTTTATACCTGCGGATACTTCGCGGGCATATAAAACAGGAGATGGCGACCATTTGCTGGAAGGCGAAAGAATGATCTATCTGGATTACCTAAAAAAGCAAGGTCCTAATTTTAATAACGCTCAACAATCTAAGGCTGATCTTATTCATTAAGCAGTCATTAATATGGGTCGGGCTTATACGCGTGGCCCCTTCGTCACGTAGCATGCTGGGTACGCGATGATAGCACGGGAGTTTGCTGCGATACAAGCCCGCCAACCAATAATGCGAATCTGCCTGAAAAGGACTATCTCAAAAGGGCAGCCTATGCATTAAAATCATTTTTTAAACAGCCTCTAAGAAATAAAAAAGCATATCCAATCGGTCCTAAAACCTTTCAAATATGCTCTTTTTGCTTTTTATTCTCGTCGGGACGAGAAGATTCGAACTTCCGACCTCCAGCATCCCATGTTGGCGCGACARGGGCTACTATAAATCAATAAATATTGATTCGCATTCACATTGTCCCTTATTTAATCAGCTAATTTTCTTTTTTTAAACAATTCAATAACAAATTGCGTATTATATACTTTATATGTAAGTTTATGTAACCTAAATGAATTATTTATGGTGGTAAAATTTTAGACATTTATTTTGTCCGTACTTGGTGCTTTTTTTACTGAGATAATTAAGTTGTTAAACCGCCAAATAAGAACCGCCACCAGATGAAATAAATGCCTATATCATATAAAACTTAAACATTATGAGTAAGATTTTAATTTTTGCAGCTTTATTTAGCCTCTTAATTTGGGGATGTAAGAAAAAAGAGAAGTCGCCCGAGGCAGGTTTGTCAGGTGTATATGAACTTGAAAAACAAGTACTCGATCGCGGAGGCAAAGACTCTACGATTAAACGAACTCAAATTAAAATCTATACAGATCGTAACTATATGTATGCCAGCATAGTACCTGATTCATCTGTTGGGTTTGGCGTAGGCGCTTATACACTTGACTCGCCCAACCGACTTAAAGAACATAGTATCTATACCAGCAGAGCTATTGACTCACCCCTCACCTATAAGCTTGAGATTACAAGAAAACCTGGTGGTTATACCCAGGTCATTCCTGACTTTGCCACAGTAAGAGGTGTAAAATATGTATTGAAAGAAGATTACAAAAAATTCCCGCCAGCAGATAGCTCTGTACTTGATGGTTTGTGGAAAATGGAAAAAACCTATACAATAAAAGGCAAAGACACGATCCCAACTGATGTAACAC
>NZ_JBFUKF010000488.1:0-3436 GCF_056400985.1 Mucilaginibacter sp. P4_G9
GGTTTGGGTATTGTTGCCTTGTATATTGGTGCTTAAACGTGGCCAAAAGGCATAAGGGTTCCGGTTATCTTCCGACCAATGGTCATCAGCTATTGAACCCAGCAGGCCGCTTTGGTTACCCGAAGTGAGTTTGTTTTGCTGCAGACCGCTGATTAGATAAAAAGGCGAAATATCTCCGGAATTGATAATAAATGACGACCTGGCCGATCCCTGGAAGAACGCGCTGAGGTCAAAGTTTTTATAACCAACGGAAAAACCAAAGCCATAAATAATTTCGGGCACAAGCGGGTGCCCAATCGGCACCACATCCGAGCTGGATATTTTGCCATCCCCGTTCATATCGCGGTATTTAATATCTCCGGCTTTATAATCGCCAAAGCTTTGTACCGGTGAGTTGGCTGCATCCACATCGTCAATAAATAAGCGCTCGGCAACAAGGCCGTAAATCTGGCTTAACGAATTACCTATCTTGCTCAGGTATTTCAAATTATCGTTATATACAGGCTCTTCGTTTTTTAACAGCTTACTTTTAGCGTAGGTAAGCGTTCCACGCGATTGGATCCAGAAAGAATTGGTGAAATTTTTCTTATAATCCATGGCAACATCAACACCCTTGCTGGATGATTTGCCTGCGTTTGATGATATATTTGCCTGTAGGCCCATAGAAGTAGGGATGGTGCTCCTTACCATTAAAATGTTATCCCGTTTGTTTTCGTAGGCATCTAAGGTTAAATTGAAGTTTTTTGCAATGGTTAAATCCATACCTATATTGGTTTGCCTTGATTGCTCCCAGGTAATATTTTGGTTTTCATAACGATAGGTAGCCACACCGGGCCTGCTATAGGTATAATTAGTGCCAAACTGGCCGTAGCTCCCGTTGTTTAAGTTAACATCCGACAGGTAAAAAAATCTGTCGTTTGCCGATCCAATCTGGTCGTTACCCACTAAACCATAGGTGAACCTGAATTTAAGGTTATCGATAGTTGAAAGGAGTGGTTCGAAAAACTTTTCGTTTGATACCACCCAGCCTGCGCCCACTGATGGGAAAAATCCGAAACGGTGGTTACTTGCAAAACGCTCGGAACCATTATAACCAAAGTTAAACTCAAACAGGTAGCGGTTATCATAACCATAAGTAAACCTGCCCGATACTCCCTGGTTGCGGGATGGCAAGGATAATTGTAACGTAGGCGCATTAGCGGTAAGATAATTACGCATAGTACCAATTAACAAACCGCTGATGGCATGCTTCTGGGCAAATGTACGGTTGTAGTTTAAAGCAGTTTCAATATAAGTAGTGGCGTTGGATACACTTCCTCCGGGGCTGTAGGTTAAATACTCGGTTGGTGTGGCGCCTATACTTCCCGACGACCCATCGTTAAGTAACGTTAAACCGTTAAATTGCCCATTCAGTATATTTGATTGATAATAATAAGGGCTATACTGGCGTGTTACCGCAAAGTATGAATAGCGGGTTGTGTATGCCATTACCCTTGCCGATAAACCTTGGGTAATAAAATCAAACTTTTGGTTTAAATTTAACTGGGCGGTTAAAGTACTGGTATTTGAGCTTTGGAAGCCTGAAAGTGATTGCGCATAAGGATTGATATACAGGCCGCCACTGGGAATAATGGCATTACCAAACAGAGGGTGGTTTACATAAGGTAATAAATTGCTTGGGTAAATAGCCGGAAAGGCTACAGGGTTGCTCCATAAGGCATTTAAAAAGGTAAACCCTCCGCCGTTTATAGGACCATGATAGCTATCAAATTGTCCTTTTAAACTAACAACAACTTCTGTAGTTTTAGTTAGGTTTAAGGTGGTATTTGATAAAATGGAGTATGATTGCAGCTTAATGTTGTTGCTGAAATTATTGAGGCTATTTTCGGCCAGGTTACCATTGTCAATATTATAGGTCATGGCTAAATAGTACCTCGCTTTTTCTGACCCCCCATTGGCATTCATGTTGAACCTTTGGTTGCTGGTTTTGGTTTTTATCAGCTGTTTAATCCAGTTATTGCTGGGATATAACAGCGGGTCATCGCCATTGGCTGTATGATCTATTTTGTTTTGCGAATAGGGTAGGGCTCCCAATGGGTTACGTGTAAGCACCGCCTCATTAGCCAGGGTCATATAAGTAATATTATCAGCCAAATCGATATTTTTGATGTTGGACGATGTTGAATTTTCGCCGCGCATATTAAATTTAACCGCGCCTATATCGCCACGTTTAGTAGTTACCAGTATTACGCCGTTTGCACCTCGCGCACCGTATAGTGATGAAGCCGTTGCATCTTTAAGTACCGAAAATCCGGCAATATCATCGGGTTGTAACCGGGCCAGATCTGTAGTTGACGATTCGATACCGTCAATTAAAATCAGCGGGTCAACCTTACCGGCGCCAAAGGTACCAACACCGCGTATAAAAAACTGGGCATTATCAGCGCCTGGTTCGCCGCTGCGCTGGTACGATATCATCCCCGGTACCACACCGGCAAGCATGGTGGTAAGGTTACTTGAAGGGCCTTTAAGCTGTTTGGGGCTTATGGAGGTGATAGAACTTACCAGGCTTGACTTTTTCTGGGTACCATATGCCACAACGGCAACCTCCTCGAGTGCAGTTTTATCGGTACCAATGGTTACATCTAACACATAAGTACCATTTGATGGCTGGTAGTTGTTTAAATCAAATTCCTGGGTTTTAGATCCTACAAATGAAAACGTGATGATGGTTTTATCAGTTCCCTTCAGGTTAATTAAATATTTACCGTTGACATCCGATTGAGTACCTATACCTGTACCTTTTACTTTAACACTTACACCAGGCAGGGTAAGGCCCTTCTCGTCGATAACTGTTCCTTGTACCGTTTTGGACAATGGAGTTTGTGCCTGCTCCTTTTTGGGAGTTACCGGGGCTGGTTTTTCGGCCGCAACTTTCTCAATTACAATAAGCTGGTCGCGCAATACATAGCGTAGTTTTTTGCCTTTTAAAAGGAACGTAAACACATCATGCAAACTGGTATTTTGAAAGTTGACAGTAACAAGCTCTTTGTCGTTTAATATGCTGTTACTGTAAAAAACAGTGTAGTCTGTTTGCTGTTTTATTGATTGAAACACCTCGGCCAAGGTAATGTTAGCCTTTTTGAGTGTTACCAGGCCCGGACTTTGCGCTTGCGCGTAAGAAGACTGGGCGACCCATAAAAAAATAAAAACAGACAGTAGCAGCCGTCGGTAAAATAAAATTTTCTCCATAGTTTATTGGTTTATAATTTGGTTTTGACTAAAGACCGCTTCTGAGCAAAACGGGTGAACGGAAAGAATTTTTTTTATTGTTATTTTGACAACTAATTATAAAATAACAGTATTTTCATCAGGTTTCGTTAACCAAAAAGACCGGTTTTCAATGAAAAACCGGTCTTTTTGGTTAAATATAGCC
>NZ_JBFUKF010000489.1:0-3418 GCF_056400985.1 Mucilaginibacter sp. P4_G9
CATTTGTGCCTACCTGCACACCATTAGGTACAAACACCTGCACCTGGCCTAAAAAGCCATCGTAACGGTTGGTGTAAGCATCAATATCAATAAATACTTTATTATCCAAAATAATACCTTTATAACCAACTTCGTATGAAGTTATCTGCTCTGGCCGCGCATTTGGCAACTTGGCCACTTTCAACAAGTCTTTATTGGCTAAAGCAACCTGGTCGGTACCACCGGCAGCATTTACTGCAGCGTTAAAAGCAACTACAGACGATTGTGTATAACTGTTACCTAAATAACCCAATCCATCATTTATAAATGGTAAGCTGCCCACACGTTTAACACGACCATTGTTTACATAAGACAATGCCTCGAACAAGGATGGGAAACGGTAACCATTCTGGAAGGTAAACCTAAAGTTATGATTCTCATTCACGGTATAAACTGCCGCTAAACGAGGAGTGAACTTAGGATCAAAGTAAGGATTGTAATCCCATCTGATTGAGCCGAATAGCTTTAATTTTTCATCGAAAAAAGTTTTGGTTACCTGGGTAAATGCTCCGTATTTTTTGTAGATCACATCTTTACCAAAACTACCATCGGCCAAAGGTGTGTTCCTGTCGGCAATAGCCCGGGTAAAGTCAACAAAGTTATTCCCATCCGGGGTTATGGCGTATACACGCACATCGCCGCCAACAAGCAGGTCAACCACCTTTACCCTGTTTGTTAAATCCCATTGGGCTTCAGCGTTATATAAATGGCTTTTTTGAACCAGCGCGGCGCCACCGGTAGCCGGGGCGTTAGGTATCAGGCTCGATTTGATGTCCCAGTTATTAATGCCGATAATAGTTTTTCTTAAATCATCAAATGCTTTTGTACCAGGCTCTACCCTTCCTGCGTCTGCAGCAGCTCTTGCATATTGTTCGGCAGCAGCCAGGTTAGCTGATGTTAAACCTCCGTTTGCACTGCCATAAGAATTAAGCGCATTTTTAAAGCTTGTTCCCCATACCGAATTGCTTGCATGGTTCAGATCAAGGTTATCGGCCAAAGGCTTCACGTTGAATGAATTGCCGGTATTTTCTATCGACTCATAAGCACGAACCAAAAACTCTTTGCCTTTTAACTCCACTTTATGGTTTTGTACCGTAGCGTCCTGTAACGAAATTTTGTTACCGCGCTGAAATACGCCATCCAACCTACCGTAGCGGTAGGTGTAAGACAATACGGTATTTGGTGTTAATTTATAGGATAGTGTACCATCAAGTTTCAGGTTAGTTACTTTAGGGCTTACCAGGTCAACTTCATTATATCCTGTACGGGCAACGGTAAGGCCTGGCATTGTTTTACCATCAACGGTAAGGCCTTTCACAACAACGGTATTACTTCCGGCAAGGGCGTCATCTCCATATTTGTTCCAGCCATCATAAGCAGCATTGCTTGTGCCTGTTAGTGCAGGAAAGCCCGGATTTGCCGTTTTCAGGTTATAAGGGTTTTGATCTTTACGTGTATCTGATTGCCAATCGGTACCCTGCATGTAACTTACATTCAGTTTAAAGGCAAATTTATCATTCCAGGCTTTGGCAAAGCGCAAAGCGTCCTCGGTAAGTGAACTTGCACCTAAACGGTCGTTACCTACATGGTTTAATCCCTGGCGGTGGTAAAAACTCAGTCCCTGGTATTTAAAAGGATCTTTAGTTATTAAATTGGATAAACCATTTATCGCGTTAGTACCATAAAGGGCCGCTGCCGCGCCTGGGGTAATTTCAATACTGGCAATATCCAGCTCGGTTGGGCCAATGGCATTACCAAGCGGTACACCCAAGGTAGCCGATTGCATATCAACACCATCAACCAACTGCATAAACCTGAAGTTGTTCGGGCTGTTAAAACCACGTGTGTTAGGTACTTTAAGGGTGATGCTGGTGGTTGTCATCTGTACGCCTTTCACGTTCTCCAATGCATCGTAAAAGCTTGGGCCGGGAGATTGTTTAAGCGCGTTGATACTCAGTTTTTCGATAGCTACAGGAGAGCGAAGCAGCTTTTCTTCTTTACGGGACGCAGTTACCACCACCTCATTAATCAATAACGATTGACTTGATAACTGAATATTTAAAGCGCTGTTGGCATTTTTAACGTAAAACTCCTGCGGCTGAAAACCTAATGCTGTAAAAATTAAAGTATAGGGTAATTTGGCACTTGTTGTTAAAGAAAATTTACCCGTGCTGTCAGACGCGGTTTTGTTTGTAGTTCCTTTTATGCTTACGGTTGTACCTACAAGTGGTTCGCCATGGTCGTCTTTTACAACGCCGCTTATTATGTATGAACCATTAAGCTGTGCATGGCCTATTGCCGGGACAAGGACAAGAAAAAGTACTATGAGTTTAATCGTATTATGAAGAGTTTTCATGAAGGGGGTTAGCGCAATTTTTTAAGTATGTGTTTAATTAATTTGATGGAGATAGATGCATGGGGGCCTATCAACAACAACACATATTAACGAGCTGCATTTTAAACTGATTAGAGGTATTAATTAAGTAAATATGATACATAGTCTATGGAATTAGTCGACAAAAATATAAATTATTTGCTTTGTGTCAACATTTTTCTTGTTTTTTCTCGATTTTTTTGGATAAATACACATATACTTCTATTAAATCTACCATTTTAGTGGATATATTTTCAAATAATCCTGTCCTGTTCCGTGTCAATTTTGTAATATTGGCGGTTCAATCTGTACTACGGCAAAATGTCTTTTAATTACCAGCGCATCATTATTAAAATCGGCTCCAATGTATTTACCCAGGAAAACGGCCTTCCCGACCTGCAACGCATTGAGCACCTGGTTGGCCAGATAGCTGCGATCAAAAAACAAGGTAAAGAAGTGATCCTGGTTTCATCGGGTGCCGTAGCATCCGGCAGAAGCCTCATCAACATATCCGAAAAGTATGATGCCATAGCCGCAAGGCAGCTCCTGGCTTCTATAGGGCAAGTAAAATTGATAAATACCTATTCGCAGTTATTTGAGCGTTTTGGGATTCTTTGCTCCCAGGTATTGGTTACCAAGGAGGATTTCAGGGACAGGATGCACTACCTCAACATGAAAAACTGCCTCGACCTGTTGTTACAGCACCAGGTGATACCCGTGGTTAACGAGAATGATGTGGTATCGGTAACCGAGCTGATGTTTACCGATAATGATGAACTGGCCGGCTTAATTGCCTCCATGCTGAATGCCCAGGCATTAATTGTATTAACCAATGTTGATGGAATTTATAACGGCGACCCAAAAGCGCCTGGATCTGCTGTGATTGAAGAAGTTGCGGGCTCTGTTGTTGATTTTGCCGAGTTTGTTTCATCCGGTAAATCGCAGTTTGGTCGTGGTGGGATGATCACCAAGTCAACCATGTCGCAAAAAACAGCTCAATTAGGC
>NZ_JBFUKF010000490.1:0-3415 GCF_056400985.1 Mucilaginibacter sp. P4_G9
GATTGTACCTGCAGCAAAACCACCGTTCGATTTGAAATTAAAATGGTCATTATCTTCCGATAATGACCATACAAATGTCCTTTTTACAATTAATGCAGATTTGAACATGATGTTAAAGATGCTCGCCTCGGGGCCTCTGCAAAAATTAGCTAACCATGAAACACAAACCTTAAATAATATATTAATTTAAGTATGTGTTACAGGCTTTATGGTAGTAATTAATATACCTTACGTTTTTGTGTATTATTAATGGCTATCACAATATTTACGATGATCAAACCTACAATTAATGCTGCCATGACTGGTATTGTTTAATAAATAATAATAAAGAATATAAGAATGTTAAGTCAAAGGTTATACCATTTATCTGGCATTGGTGAATTATGCTTTATAACGTATAAAAAGGGCGTTTAGTTTCGTTTGTGCAAATATTTTGAGCAATTGTATCCACGGTTGCCAAAATAGTTGGGGAAAACAGGAACACCCCCTTATCCCAGTCTCCACACAAACATAATATCGGCTTAGTTTACCATAAAACAAAGTATTTACCTTATTTTTGCGGCAAATTACAGGTGCAGCATGATCACGGTATCCAATCTATCTCTACGTTACGGTAAGCGTACATTATTTGAAGACGTTAATCTTAAGTTTTCGCAAGGTAACTGCTATGGCATAATAGGTGCCAACGGTGCTGGAAAATCAACATTTTTAAAAATTCTTTCTGGCGATATCGACCCAACCAGTGGATCGGTAAGCTTTACGCCCGGCGAGCGAATGGCTGTATTAAGTCAAAACCATTATGCGTTTGACGAATTTTCGGTGATTGAAACCGTTATGATGGGCCATAAGGAGATGTATGCCATTATGAAAGAAAAGGACGCCATTTACCTGAAAGAAGATTTTACTGATGCAGACGGCGAACGCGCAGGGGAGCTGGAAAACCTTTTTGCCGAAATGGATGGCTGGAATGCCGAAAGCAATGCTGCTACCCTATTAAGTAACCTGGGCATTAAAGAAGAATTTCATTATAACCTTGTAAAAGATTTGGACAATACTCAAAAAGTACGTGTGTTATTAGCACAAGCCCTTTTTGGCAAACCTGATATTTTACTATTGGATGAGCCTACCAACGACCTGGACATCCATACCGTAAGCTGGCTTGAAGATTTTTTAGCTTCGTACGAGGCTATTGTGCTGGTAGTATCGCACGACAGGCACTTCCTGGATACTGTGTGTACCCACGTGGTTGATATTGATTTTGCCAAAATGACCATTTATACCGGTAACTACACATTCTGGTACGAATCGAGCCAGTTAGCCCTGAAACAACGTTCTGATCAGAATAAAAAGACAGAAGAGCGGGTTAAGGAGTTGCAGGAATTTATACGCAGGTTTAGCGCGAACGCATCAAAATCAAAACAAGCTACCAGCCGTAAAAAAGCGTTGGATAAGATTAATATAGATGAGATCCAGCCTTCAAACCGGAAATACCCGGGAATTATATTCAATAACCTTGGCCGCGAAGCTGGTGACCAGATACTGCAGGTTGAAAACTTGAAGAAAAGCCTTAATGGCGAACTGTTGTTCAATAACATCAGCTTTACGGTAAACAAAGGTGATAAAATTGCTATTCTCTCTCAAAACAGCTTAGCTACTACCGCCCTATATAACATTTTAACCGGCAGGGATGCCGATTATAAAGGCAGCTTTAAATGGGGTGTTACCATTAACCCGGCCGATATTCCTATTGATAATGCCGAATACTTTAAAGGCAAAAACGATAACCTTATCGACTGGTTGCGCGAATACTCGCCGGGTGAGAAAGATGATCAGTTTATTCGTGGCTTTTTGGGTAGGATGTTATTCTCTGGCGAGGAAGTATTAAAGAAAAGCAATGTATTATCAGGAGGCGAAAAAATGCGCTGCATGTTTAGCCGTATGATGCTACAACAAGCAAACCTGCTGATGTTTGATGAGCCAACCAACCACCTCGACCTGGAATCGATCACAGCGCTTAATAATGGCATGAAAGACTTCAGGGGAACCATCCTGTTCACTTCACGGGATCATGAACTGGTTGAAACAGTTGCCAACCGTATTATTGAGCTTACCCCAGGTGGTTACATTGATAAGTTGATGACTTATGATGAATATATCAACAGCGCAGTAGTTCAAAAACAGCGCGAAGATTTGTACGCAATGGTTTAAAAGTCAGAAAGTCCGCAAGACGGAAAGTCAGGAAGTTAGAAAATGACAAATTCTTCCGGACTTTCCGGCTTCTATACTTTCCGACTCAAATAAAAATTAGCATATTTGCAACCCGGCAAAAAAACCGGAACGACTTGGTAGCTCAGCCGGTAGAGCAACTGACTCTTAATCAGTGGGTCGAGAGTTCGATCCTCTCCCAGGTCACGAAAAAAGCCTTCTTAGATCATTCTAAGGAGGTTTTTTGTTTCAGAGATTTTTCAAATTCCCTTATTAGGTCCATTTAGTTTGTACATGGTTTGTACACAGTTTGTACAACGATCACAGCCATAACTCCCCAAATATGGTAAAGTTGAAAACCATTTTAGATTTAAGGCGAGCCAAAGCAGATGGCACCTACACAATTCTCTTTAGAATCACCAATCACAAAGAAGTTAAATACCTTCCTTTTGGTATTTCAATATTTCAAAATCAATGGGATGATAAGTCATCTTCATTATCAAAACGACATCCAAATGCAGCAGTATTAAATGAAAGTCTAAGTAAACGCTTTTACGAATTGCAAAAGGCTATAGTGTCGCTTGAAGATTCTGACGGATATTCGTTTGAAAAACTAAGGTTACTTTTAACTCCCAAACCAATAACCCTACCCACGCTGTTCACATTCAAAATATTTTCCCATCAGGTAGTAGATGATATGATGAAAACGAATAGAACTGGCAATGCTTTGGTCTATTTAACAGCAGTCAATCGCCTTTTAAAATATGCGGAAAATGAGATGTTAAAATTTGAGGGTATAGACTATACTTTCATCGATGGATTCAAAAACGCCTTAGCTCGCGAAGGTTTAAAAAGTAACTCCATTGGTAATTACTTACGATCAATACGTGCACTATACAATAAAGCTATAAAAGCCAAAATAGTAGAGCGCGAACTTTACCCTTTTAATGACATAACTATCAAAACTGAAAAAACTGCGAAGAGGGCTATACGCATTGATGAATTATCAAAGATTTATAACTATCCTAAAAAAATCCATTCGCAGGAATGGCACGCAGCCAACTACTTCTTTCTAAGCTTCGCGCTTCGAGGAATCTCATTTACCGATATGGCTTACCTTAAAGAGAGCAATATCAATGATGGATATTTAACCTACAAAAGGCGAAAAACGAAGAAGATATACAGAATCAAACTTCATCCGACTGCTCTC
>NZ_JBFUKF010000491.1:0-3406 GCF_056400985.1 Mucilaginibacter sp. P4_G9
CGTTACTGGTGCTAACTGTATTAGTAGCCGGGAGTTATCCTTCGCTGGTATTGTCGGCATTTAAGCCAGTGGTTACACTCAAAGGGAAGATGAGCAGGCAAGCCGGTGGTACCGCGGTACGCAAAGTATTTACCACATTGCAATTTGCCATATCGGTAGGGTTGATTATTTGTGGTATTATTATCGACAGGCAACTCTACTATTTCAGGCATGCGGAAACAGGTATCAACCGCGATAATATTGTGATGCTGCCGGTAGGTACCAACCTCGTAAAAAATTACCAGGCCTTTAAAAAAGACGTCAGTGATTTGGCAGGTATCGATAAGGTTGCTACATCACATTATGCCATGTACAAAGGCTATGATATGTTTTTTGCTGCCGGCAAAACTAAAGAAGAGAAAAGTATAGCTATAGCCAACTTAGTTGCCGATAATAACTTTATCCCTATTCTTGGTTTAAAATGGAAATATCCTCCTGCACAAAATACCGAAATTACCGGTCGTAATAAAGTTGTGATTAACGAACTGGCTATAGGAAAACTGCATTTGCCTGCAAACCCGGTAGGCAGTTTCATTAGTGATGGCAATAACAAACTCCAGGTTATGGGAGTGCTTAAAAATTTCAACTTTAGCTCAATGGCAGATGAGTTAAAACCCTTTGCTTTGTTTACGCTGCCGGATACCTCATCCTTTTGGAAAAGAACCGGCTGCAGTTTATTTGCCAGGATAAAACCGTATACCAATTTGCCAACGCTACTTAGCAAAATGCAGGGCATTTATAAAAAGTACGATCAGGATACGCCTTTCGATTATACTTTTATGGATGATGCTTTTAATCAGCAATACAAAGCCGAAGACCGCCTGGCATCTATATTCAGCCTGTTTACTTATATAACCGTTATACTTGCTACGATGGGCCTGTTTGGTTTGGCTGCATTCACTATTGAGCAGCGTACCAAAGAGATTGGCATCCGTAAAATATTAGGTGCCAGCCTGTCGACAATCAGCACCCTGTTATCTACGGATTTTCTGAAATTGGTGTTGCTATCGGTTATTATCGCTTCGCCAGTTGCCTGGTGGGCCATGCACAGCTGGCTGCAGAATTTTGCCTACCGCATTGCCATACCATGGTGGGTATTTACCGTTGCCGGGGCAATTGCGATGGTAACGGCGGTTGTCACTATTAGTTACCATGCTATAAAAGCAGCTTTGGCAAACCCGGTAAATAGTTTGAGATCGGAGTAGTTCATTGGTTCACCGGTTCATTAGTTCATTGGTGAAAAGTCTGATATTGAGATTTGATAGTAATATTTAGTAATTCTTTTTAATATTTAAAGCTTAGGATTTAGAATTTATTTTTTACCGGGTGCAACATATTTCTTCTTGCTGCTGTCTTATTAACAAACCAAACTAAAACATTATGAAAAAGCACTTACTGTTATTATTTGTTGCCTGCCAAAGCTGCGTTGTTTTTGCGCAGGACTCCAAAACGCCATACATGACCAAATCCTTATCAGGAGCTATAAAAGACGTATTTGTTAGTACATCCGGGGGCAGCATCAGCGTTAGCGGAGCAGCCGGGGAGACGCCTCGTGTAGAGGTTTATATCCAGGGCAACAATGTTATTGGCAAAATATCAAAAGAAGAAATAGAAAAACGCCTGCAAAACTATGACCTTAGTGTTACCGTTAGCGGCGGCGAAGTTCATGCAACCGCCAAAAACAAGCACAATTTCTCAAACTGGAAAAACTCTTTAAGTATTGGCTTTAAAGTATTTGTGCCAAAACAGGTTAATACAAGCCTGAATACCAGTGGTGGCAGCATCCACATGGATAATTTATCAGGTAATGAAAAATTTGAAACCAGTGGCGGCAGCTTACATGTTGACAAATTAACCGGTATTGTTAAAGGCGAAACATCTGGCGGCAGCATTCATGTAAGCAATTCGGGCTCRGATATCAGCCTTGAAACCAGCGGCGGCAGCATTGAAGCCAGCAATTGCAATGGCAAAATTCACCTCGGGACTTCTGGTGGTTCATTGCACCTTACCGACTTAAAAGGTACTATAGATGCAAATACCAGCGGTGGCAGTATCAGTGCAAATAACATAGCAGGCGAATTTAAAACAGGAACCTCGGGTGGTAGTATCAATCTTACTAACCTGGCATGCGCGCTCGATGCATCTACCAGCGGCGGCAGTTTTCATGCGCAATTTAACAGCGTTGGTAAATATGTTAAAGTAGATGTTAGCGGGCATGTAGACATATCGATTCCGTCAAAACAAGGTTTAGATCTTGATCTGCGTGCCGACAGGGTAGAAGCTAACTTCACCTCCAACTTTAGCGGAACTAAAGAAAAAGAAAAAATTGAAGGCAAACTAAACGGCGGCKGCTCTTCTGTTGTAGTAAGGGGTAACCGTATTAATCTTAATCTTAACTAAGATCTATATAAAGTAATTAAGTACGCACGGGGGCCTGTTGTTTAACGCGACAGGCCCTTTGTGTGTTAAGTCATAGGTACTTAGTCTTGAGTCCCAAGCTTTAAGCCTTAAGTCCCAAGCCATAAGCCTTAAGTCTAAAATGACAATTCAGACTTTAGACTTAGGGCTTCAGACTTAGGACTTAAGTCCCCTGGTAGCGCTTCTTAAGTAATTGCATCATGCCAACGTTAATGTCCCATTGGTTTGATACCGGCATTTTTGTATACGGCAGCATAGGCATGTAAGGAGAAGGGCCAAACTCGGGTGTAATGGTTAATTGCCCGGCACCGCTTTGCAGGCGCGAATTTACTATAGCATCCCACCACTGCAAATGTGCTTCCAGTTCTGTTTGCCATTCGGGGGCATTTGGATCAGAAACCTGCGCAGATTGGGCATGGCCAACGCGCGCGTGAATATGAATAGTTCGGCCGATGGCTATTTTAACCGCCTCCGGTTGTTGTTCCAACAGGCTTTCAGATACATTACACCAGTGCGAAAAATCTGCGGTTATTAAAACATCGGGATTATCTGAAAGTAATTGTTTAGCGATATGGGCTGCAAATAAAGCTTTATTCCGGTGCGTTTCATGGGCAATGGTAATGTCGCTTGCAACGGCAATCTCTTTGGCTATTGCAAAAAGCTCTTTGTTTTGGTCGTTTGTGAAATAATCCTTTCCGGTTTGCGAATCAATTAAAACCGGCTGCACTTGAACTGTATTTTCAAGATGTTTGCGGAAATTGATTTTGTGCAACTCAAAATCTTCTTCAAAAGATTGGTAATATTGACCAATCAATAACAGATCATATTTTTTAAGTGCATTTAAGAGGATATTCTTTTGCTGTTCATCAAAAGGTACAGATGCTTCGACACCCTGGTAACCGGCTTCCTTTACTTTATAACAAAATTCATCCCAGGACAATTGTTCAGA
>NZ_JBFUKF010000492.1:0-3404 GCF_056400985.1 Mucilaginibacter sp. P4_G9
TCGTACTACAACCCCCAGGAAGCGGTTAAGTCGCTTAACAAGCAAATCAGGCAGCAGTTTTCGTATGATCCAGGTACAGGTATAAAAACACCTGTACCAAATGGCATGGTCATTACGCCTGCCACCATTGCAAATTTCACCTTGCCGATACCGGCGAATGATCAAACTGCCGACCCCTTATTATTGCAGGCGCCGGTGGCCTATTATAAATAAAATTAAAATCATTTTTTACCAAATAAAAAATTATGAAAAAGCTACTTCAAATAAGCCACTATCATTTATTGTTTGTTTTATCCGCGACGGTGATGCTTTTTGCTCAGTCAGGCTGCAAAAAAGAAGCATCGTCATCTACCGGGATGCCTGCCATTACATCCATACGTAATTATGTTGCACATCCCGGCGATTCCCTTTTAAGCAAAGTTGGCACCGGCCAGTGGGTTGTTATTTCCGGTCACAACTTAAAAGGCGCGTTGAATATTTATTTTGATGGCGTTGCGGCTTCTTTTAATGACGCCTGGTTCTCTGATACCAGCGCTATCGCATTGATCCCTGCTGTTATCGCTTTCCCAACAGTAGCTACAAAGCAGCTAAATACCATACGTTATGTTACTACACATGGCGAAACCACCTTCTCTTTTCCCATTGTAGCTCCCGCACCCACAATTTCCGGTATTTCAAATGAGGACGCCAATCCCGGAGATTCTGTTACCATCAACGGGTTGAACTTTTTCTACGTTCAAAGTTTAACTTATGCAGGTTTGCCCGTAACCGGTTATACCTCATCAAATGATGGTACAGCCATTAAATTAGTCGTGCCTACCGCGGTAACGCAAACCGGCGGAATTGTTTCCGTTACCACAAAATCAGGCTCGGCTGCTACCGTTTATAAGGTGCATGATTTTGTTGACGGTGTGCTGAATAATTACGATAACGTCAATAATTTCAGTTGGGGATCCGGAAGTTCAAACAATTCGGCAACTTATCCCGGCAACAACGGCAATTATGGTATAATGAATGCATCGAACGTTGGTGGCGGAGATGGTTCCTGGTGGAATTGGGCGCGGTCAATCAATCTTAACCCGGTTCAGTGGGTGCCTGTCGCTAACCTGCAGGATGCAGTGAGTAATTATGCTTTAAAGTTTGAAATATCGGTAACTACGCCCTGGACAGGCGGTACAATCGGGATTTTAAAGGATTATTCATGGAATTATGCCGTCAACTACAATCCGTGGAAAAAAGGCAATGGCTCAACAACCGCGTTCACAACTAAAGGCTGGCAAACAGTAACCATGCCATTATCAAGCTTTGTAGACAGCAAGGGCTTACCAGCCGCAAGCCTGACTGATTTACTTGGCTCGGGCGGAGCAGGTGGCGTAAACTTTTTCTTTGTAAACAATGGAACAACAACCGTCGCCTCGTTTGAAGCCGCGATTGATAATATCCGAATCGTAAAAATTAAATAAAAGTTTGTTTTAGTTGGTTATATGATGCCATGGGCCTTTGAGAGGGCCCTGGCATTTTTTTACGATTAGCACAGTTTGTTAATATAAACAAACTGTAACCATATCAACCCAATCATGCTACAATTCTGCTTTGAAGCGCGATGGAATAAATAAATCAGTGTAACTCACAAATTATAAACATATACTTAATAAAGAATGGCCAACACCCAGAAAAGTTGTCTTTTAGGCTGTGCATTAGCACTGCTAACAGTAGGCTCAGCCAAAGCGCAAAGCCTGGTAAATACTGCAACAGAAGTCAAGATCACCCGGCTGATCAAAAAAATGACTTTAGAGGAAAAGGTGAGCATGATACATGCAAGTTCATCATTCACATCCGGCGGAATAAAACGCTTAGGAATCCCCGAACTCGTCATGTCTGATGGGCCACATGGTGTGCGGTCAGAGCATGGCCGGGGCTACGATGCAATTGCCAATGTTAACGATGCAGGCACCTATTTGCCTACGGGCAATACGTTGGCCGCTACCTGGAACCCTACGTTAGGATACGCTTTCGGCGCGGTATTGGGCAGTGAAGCCAAGTACAGGGGCAAGGACGTGATACTGGGCCCCGGTATTAACATTATACGATCACCGTTAAACGGACGCAATTTTGAGTACCTGAGCGAAGACCCTTATCTGGTGTCGCAAATGGCAGTTGGTTATATTAAAGGGGTGCAGGATCAGGGTATATCCGCCTGTATAAAACACTTCGCCGCTAATAACGAAGAGGTTGACCGGGGAACCGTTGACGTTCAGATGAGTGAACGCGCGCTGCGTGAAATTTACCTGCCGGGTTTTAAAGCAGCCATCACAATTGGAGGTGTAAATACCGCCATGGGTTCTTATAATAAATTCCGGGGACAGTATGCTACGGAGAATGCGTACCTGATAAACAAGATACTGAAAGGGGAGTGGGGATTTAAAGGCGTTTTAATGAGCGATTGGGGCGCCGTGCACAATACCATGGAAGCTCTGCAAAATGGTACCGACCTGGAGATGGGTACTGACCTGAATATGCTACCCAATCCCAATTATCATAAGTTTTTTATGGGCGATACCGTGATCAGCCTTGTTAAAAGCGGCAAAATATCAATTGCCCTTATTGACGATAAAGTGAGACGAATACTGCGGATAATGTACAAAACCCACATGCTTGACGGTACAACCCGCACACCCGGAGCTTACAATACAGCCAGGCACCAACAAACAGCATTAAAAATAGCCGAAGAGGGTATTGTATTATTAAAAAATGAAGGCCAGGTACTGCCGCTTAAAAAGTCGGTGGTAAAAAGTATAGCCGTTATAGGCAATAATGCCGACCGCGAGAATGCTCTCGGCGGAGGCAGTTCACAGGTCAAGGCTAAATATGAAATTACTCCGCTGCATGGGTTGAAAAACCTATTGGGTAATTCAGTAAACATTCAGTATGCCCAGGGTTATAAAATAGCAAAAGACGCCGTTGCCGATCCGCAGTTAATACAACAAGCTGTTGACGCGGCCACAAAAGCCGATGCAGCGATCATATTTTGCGGATGGACGCATGGCTACGATTACAATGCATGGGGTGATAATGCTTTTGATGCAGAGGGTGTTGATAAACCCAACATGAACATGCCTTTTGGTCAGGACGAACTGATCAAAGCTGTACTGAAAGCCAATCCTAACACTGTTGTGGTATTAATGGGCGGCGGCCCGATAGATATTAGCCAGTGGGTAAGCCAAACTAAAGCCATTATTGAAGGCTGGTACCCCGGTATGGAAGGTGGCAATGCTTTAGCTAAGGTCATTTTTGGTGAAGTTAACCCATCAGGCAAGTTGCCAATGACATTCCCTAAAAAACTGGAAGAATCGCCCGCGCACAAATTAGGTGAATTCCCAGGCGTAAATGGCACGGTACATTAT
>NZ_JBFUKF010000493.1:0-3398 GCF_056400985.1 Mucilaginibacter sp. P4_G9
ATTATATTGTTTTTATGAATATAACAATAAAGAGAAAAAAATATTAACCGATACCGACCGTAAAAATATTGCAGGCAGCTTTATCAAATTAAGCCAGGGCATTACCCATTACGAACTTAAAGGCCCTCAAAATGGCGAAGTAATTATACTTGTCCATGGCTTTAGCGTTCCGTATTATATATGGGATGGCACATATGAATACCTTATTAATAAAGGATATAAAGTATTACGATATGACACCTATGGCAGGGGCTACTCTGACAGGCCCGACGTTGTTTATGATAAAGAACTATACGACAACCAGCTACTCGAACTTATTAAACAGTTAAAACTGCAGGGCAAAGTTAATTTAGCAGGCGTATCTTTCGGTGGCAAAATTGTAACCAACTTTGCCTGCAAGCATCCCGATCTGATAAACAAAGTTATACTTATTGATCCGGCATACGAAAACAAAAAGCCAAATGCACCTAAATATATAACCATGTATAACGAAGCTGTAAACTCTGATGAGCGTGCCAGGGGCCAGGTTACAGATTTTAAATACCCGAAGCAGCACCCGGGATGGGAAAAACTTTATCTGCCGCAAATGAAATACAAAGGCTTCAGAAATGCACTGGTATCAACTCTGTATGATTACAACGAAAGTGGCCGCGAAAGCAATATCTGCCTCAACAGTACCAATAAACCGGTATTGCTAATATGGGGCAAGGATGATAAAACGGTCCCTTTCCATTTCAGCGATTCTATCCGCAGTGTGCTAAAGGTTGATTTCTTCCCGGTTACCGATGCCGCCCATTTGCCATACCTGGAAAAACCTGATTTAGTTAATGCTAAAATATTATCGTTTCTGAAACAGGGATGATTTAATTTTAGGTAACTTAATCAAATGAAACCTATACTATTGTTTTGTTTGTTTTTGTTGATGACCGTTAGCTGTTATGCAGACAAAGGCAATACTCAAATCTCCACCGATACAGTCACTCACCATAAGAAAATAAAAAAACAAAAAGCTTTTACCTTTGAGGAATTTGAGAGGTTAAGGAAACTATGGAAACCATCTTATGATTATTGTACTTTTACCAGTCGATACACAATTAAACAACGTTTAAAAAAGTATCCTTTTTCAAAGGCCGTCAAAATACTGGCTGTCTCGTATCCTGCACTTGATGTACCAAATGAAGAGGTAATTATTGATGGTGACTCGCTAAAACATATTGTACCTCCACACAATATAGGATTGCATGTTATAAAGGACAGTTTAGATTTTTGCAATTTGCTTGAAGTGAAAATATTGGATCAAATCCAGATCAATCGTCTAACAAATATTATCTATAATACTGATTTCAGAAAAAAAATAGGGCTCAACCTGACTGGCGGAGCTTCTTGCTATGAACCACGCAATGCATTTATATTTTTTGATAGGCATGGCAAAGTTTATGACTACCTGGAGATCTGCTTTGGGTGCCAGCATTATTCCTCTAAATCTGATAAATTAGATATTGGTCAGCTTTGTACCCAAAAATATGAAATAGTAAGGAAGTACTTTAAAAGCATGGGAATAAATTACGGCACTAAATGGCACATGGGTGAAGATTAATTAACAAAGAAAAACTGGTTTACGCTTCCAGATGTCCTTCCAGATTGCGTATTTCAACTGCTATGCTAAATTATATTACCTTCTTCTCACGCCAATCCAATTCTTTAGCCAACTCAGCCTTACTAAATTCAATATGAATCACCCGCCGCTTTTTATTATTGGTGGTTCGGTTTGATGCATGAAGCAACAAGGGTCGCATGAACATCAGGCCGCCTGCTTTTACATTACAGGTAACCTCTCTTTCGGCCTGCCAGTTGATAGTTTCAGGTCGATAGATACCTTTCTTATGCGATCCGGGGATTACCTTTAATGCGCCGTTATCCCGATCGGTATCATCCAGATGTATCCGGATAGTGAAATTGTTTTGGAGAATATCTAATGGTGGCTGCACGCCAAACTGGTTTTGCTTAATTGTCCAGGGACTATAACCAGAGATCTCCGCCTTTTTATCAACAACAATGGTCAGATCCTGATGCCAGGCTACAAACCAGTTACTTGTTTCTGGCTTATCAAAGTAAATGGATTTTACAACAAAGTAACTCTTATCAAACAGCGTATGAATAAGTATTTTTAAATTGCCGTTAAAAATTAAAGGAACTACCTGAGGTAATTCCTTTAAAAATTGCCTTATGGCAAACAGATCTTCGGTTTTGCGGAATGCCGGATTTGATTTGTCGGCAGATGCTATAACATCCAGAATACCCCTAACTTCAGCATCGCTATAAACATCATTTATTATGGCAAAACCATCATTCAATATGTTTTTATGATGTGATATTAAGCGGTTATCCATTCAATAAACACCTAAACGGTCTTTAGTTCCTTGTTTCTGCGAAGTATTGATAGGAAGAACCCTATTACCATAATGATAGTACCGGCCCAAAAGAAGTTGATATAAGGAAACTGGATAGCTTTCATCACCACAAATTTCTTTTTGCTTTCCGGCTGTTGAAAAACCATGATCTCTACCTTTTTAGTCTCTGGTATCACCTTGCTGAAACGCAGTTTTAAACCGGCATCATCAACCTTACGGGCAAAATCAAATACGTTACCATTTTTGATCATGTACACCGGCCTCGCGCTATACTTATTACCATTTGATACTATTTCAAGGTCGGCGCCAATGGCTACGTCGCTATCTGTAAGCGGGATGTTTTGCACCTTGGTCTCCTTGTTTAAGGCTTTTAGTACAATATATCCGTCGCGGTATCTAATGGTATCACCCGGTGCAACTTCATGTGCTACAGGGGCATCGTAGTTCTTGTCATCGTTATCGGCATCATGAGCAGCATCAGCGCTTTCACTTCCGCCTTCAGTTGCAGTAATGGCATTGGTCATGGTGATGTGTGTGTACAAATCATGCAGCAAATAGTGCCTGGTATCCGGCGACGAAGCCAGCTGACCTTTATTTACCTGTACTTTTGGTTTCAGTATAAACTCATCGGTTACTTTACCGCCGGCATCTACCTTTTTGTAATTGATCTTAAAAAAGTGATTGGGCGATGATATAGAGTCGCCAACATAAGTTACCATATAATCGCCCATTTTTAGAGGCTGGTTACGATATACTGTTATATTTTCGCGTGGGTTTTGTTCTTTGGCAAAATCCTGGGAAAAGCCTTCGCCGGTGTTGTTTATTGAAATTACCGAGCTGGTACCTGCCGATATAAGTGCGCCTATCATCAGCAAACCAAAACCGATGTGTGCAACCGCAGAACCGGCCAGTTTAAACTTGCCTTTAAAGGCATCTGTCAGTACTTTGGCATTGGCTATTACCGAATATACCGAGCCGCACATTACC
>NZ_JBFUKF010000494.1:0-3383 GCF_056400985.1 Mucilaginibacter sp. P4_G9
GCACAAAAGTGGGCCTGGTAGAGCGCTTTGAGCTGTTTGTAAATGGCAAGGAGATAGCAAATGCCTACTCCGAATTAAATGATCCTATAGATCAGCGCGAGCGTTTAGAGGAGCAGCTGATTTTGGCCGGTCGTGGCGATGATGAGGCTATGGCGATGGACGATGACTTTTTACGCGCTCTGGAATATGGCATGCCGCCAACATCGGGCCTGGGTATTGGTATCGATCGCCTGGTAATGCTGATGACTAACCAAAGCACCATACAGGAAGTATTGTTCTTTCCGCAGATGCGCCCCGAGAAAAAAGCTAAAGTTGCTACCGCGGATGATTTCATAAACGTGGGCGTACCGGCCGAGTGGGTACCTGTATTAAATAAGATGGGCTTTAACACTGTTGAAGAATTAAAAGCCGGCAACCCCAACAAAGTATTTAACGACCTGGGCGGGATGCGTAAAAAATTAAAACTTGAAATTACCATGCCTGCCAAGGAAGTGGTGATGAGTTGGTTTGAGTAGATTTATTCCATTTTTCAATAATTAAAAGACGCACTAAATGCGTCTTTTTTATTTTATATCAAAATTTTAATATCACACTATATAATTTTTAATTAAAATAGTATAAAAATCTATTTTTCTTTAATATATTTACGCTAACACATATATTTGTGTTACAAGTAATACCTTATCACAATATTATATATGCGTTTAAATAGTTGCACCGTTAATAGTACCGGGCATATTACGAAGCTAAAGCGCGATTATAGCGGCAGCCAATATTATGCTTTATCCTGCTCAGAAAACATAGGCGATAATAATGGTATCTCTATTATTAATATTATGGAAAATCTTTCTTCTGAGTCGGGTTGCACTTTTTGTAAAAATGATTATGGTTATTCGCTAACTGTAAAGCAGATACACCATAATATCAACGGTAACAATTTGTTAATGAAAGCTTAAAGCAAATACGACTTTTGGTTTAATAATGATGATTATACTTGCAATAAACAATAAATACAAATATCATGACTAATTCAATTCTGGAAATTACCGAAAATGAATACCTGATAAAACTGAACCGGAGCAATTTCAACCTGTCGTTCATCAGGAGTTTATTAAAAATGGTTGAAGTGTCGAACCCAACCGAAGAAAGCGATTACACCTATAGCGACCATGTTGTGGTACATCCCTACCAAAATCATTCGGCCACAGCCGATTATTTTAGCGCTATTGACGAAAAATAAAAGGGACCCATTTTGGGGTCCCTTTTATTTTTTTATTCTTTTTTTGCTTGCTGTTTGGTTTGCCTATTCTTTATCCTGATTAAAACTGACGATATCCCCCTCTTACTACCTGCTTATCCATTTGGGCCAATTGGCCTTTCATCATCTTTATCTGGTCGGTAAGTAATTTATTCTTATCATCTTTTGATGCTTCAGACAGGTACATTTGCGCTTCGCGTTTATTACGTTTTGCCATAGAAATACCCGCCAGGCTCAATTTAGCCAAAGCTATATTGTGCGACATTTTCATGCCCAGCTGTAAAGATTTTTTGAAGTATTTCTCAGATTTCATCGGCGCTTTGCGCGATTCGATCAAACCGATCAACAGGTTGTAATAACCATGCTGATTTTTGTGTAATTGCTTTTCGTAATCGGTTATCTTCATTAACCATTCCTCGGCTTTGGCCGAATTCTCTTTACGCAGGAAATATTGCGAGATGATCATGTTCTCGTTAAAAAAGAAACTGAGCAACACGATACCACCAAAAAACAATACTAAAATACCCCAGCCCCAAAAGCCAAAAGCACAAAGCGCAACAGCTGCGCCAAAGAATACACACGCTACAATTAAACGAACTATATTTGACATGATTTGTGATACTTATATTAACTGCAAATATCCGTTTATTTGTACGCTAAACCAACATCTATATAAATATTTTATGTCGAATGCATTACACCCATCATGGCTTGCAGTATTAGAAGACGAATTTGGCAAGGCATACATGGTAAAACTGAAACAATTTTTATTAAAAGAAAAAGAAACGGGACAGGTAGTATACCCCAAAAACACCGAAATTTTCAATGCTTTTAACACCACGCATTTTGACAATGTTAAAGTGGTGATATTGGGGCAGGATCCCTACCCAGGCGCTCACCAGGCACACGGACTCTCATTTTCGGTACAAAAGGGTATTGCAATACCACGGTCGCTTAAAAACATCTATAAGGAGCTGGAAGCCGATATCCCGGGCTTTAAAACCCCAACACATGGCAACCTGGAAGAATGGGCCAAGCAAGGCGTATTGCTTTTAAACGCTACCCTCACCGTAAGGGCCGGAGATTCGGCCTCACATCAAAAAAAAGGCTGGGAAGAATTTACCGACGAGGTGATCAAAACCATATCTGATAAAAAAGAAGGCATCGTATTCATCCTTTGGGGTGCATTCGCACAATCAAAAGCAGTATTGATTGACGAAAAAAAGCATTTCATCATCCGGTCGGCCCACCCCTCACCCTTCTCGGCAGAGCGTGGCTTTTTCGGCAGTAAACCTTTTTCGAAAACCAATGAAATTTTAAAAAGAGAAGGGAAAGCGGAGATAGATTGGCAAATTCATTGAGGATGATTTGAAGATGTGTTGATTTGAAAATTTGAAAATTACATAAATCGAAGACTACTTTCAAATTATCACATTTTCAAATTTTCAAATCACTTCTAATATTCCAACGGCACAATCGGTTCCTTTTTACTTGTCGACATGATCATCATAGTTTGGAAGGTTTTTACTACCGTGATGCGGCTTATTTTTTCCATGATCAGTTGCTCGTACGATTTAATGTCGCGCACATAAACCTTTAGTAAAAAATCGCACTGGCCGGTTACGTGATGGCACTCGGTAACTTCTTTGATGGTTTTTATCTCATCCAAAAAAGTTTGAATGGTATTCTTCTGATGAAAATCAAGCGAGATCTGGATAAAAGTTTTTATGCCCAGGCCAAGTTTCTCTTCATCTACCAGCGCATGATAGCTTTTTATATATGCAGCGTTCTCCAGTTTACGCACGCGCTCAAGCGTTGGAGCCGGCGAAAGCCCTATTTCGTTTGATAACTGGAGGTTGGTTATCCTTCCATTTTCCTGTAAAATCTTGAGTATCTGTAGGTCTATTTTGTCTAATTCAGCAGCCATAGTACTTGCAAATATAATATTTTCCGCATTTCACAAAATTAAATTTCACTTAAAACGAGTAAAACAAAAATATATTTCCTAAGTCTTCATATTTTAGATTAGTCTAAATTTTTTATTAGTTTTGTATAAATGAATACATTAGCCGAGGAGAACTATTTAAAGTGCATTTATCACCTGGCAATAGATGCCGGCATAGTG